>JAFAKZ010000126.1 GCA_019234745.1 Burkholderiales bacterium | reverse complement strand
AGGGTACGCAGTTGCTGGGCGTGAAGGCCGTCGTCGCGCGCAGCTTCGAGCGCATCCACCGCTCCAATCTCGTCGGCATGGGCGTGCTGCCACTGCAGTTTAAGGGTAGCGACAGCCACGAAAGCCTAGGGCTGAAGGGCGACGAGACCTTCGACATCGTGGGGGTCACGGACCAACTCAAACCACAACAGGATTTGACGCTGGTGATTCACAGTGCGAGCGGAAAGCGCGAAGTGCCCGTGCTGTGCCGGATCGACACGCCAATCGAGGTGGATTACTACCGGCACGGCGGGATTCTGCCGTTTGTGTTGCGGGAGTTGATGGCGAAGGCGTAGTGAAGGATTTGTAGGTTGGCGTAGAGCACAGCGAAACCCAACACACACGGCCAATCGTCCGCTATTGTCGAGAAGATGAGGGGTCGATTGAACGGTGTTGGGTTTCGCTGCGCTCTACCCAACCTACTTGCTAGGGGGTACTTGCGAGACAACATGGGAAAATGGCTGATTCTTGTTGCGATTGCAACGCTTGGTGCTGTGGTGCAGGCAGACGATATGAGGAGCACAACGGAGAGCGTACCGGCGAATCAGCCGCCTGACTGCACAAGCTACCGGGACATTGTCGGCCAGTACCTGCACTTGCCGCAATTCACGGAAGGCAACGACACGAATGGCATCGTGAGTGAGGCGTGCAAGCGCCTGCCAGACCGCGAGCAGGTGTCTGCCGTCGCATATGGCTACACGCCTGACGGCGCCAATGAAGACGAGAAGTCTCTCTTGGTCGCGCTTGTCGACGACCGTACGCGTTCGGTTATCGGTGCGTACACCAGCCACGTGCGGGAAGACGCCCTAACGAAGCTGGGCGAACTCGGCATCGATGCCGCGCGCTACCGCCTCGCGAAGGACGTGCGGGCGGTTGGCCTGCGTTTCACGAGTGCAGGCCACATACCGAAATGTGCAGAAGCAGGGGCTAAGGCATTGCGCGGGCAGGAGTGGCAGCGGCTGTTTGTCGAGCAGGCGGGCGAGTGGGGTAGCCTTGTCATCGCTGATCCTGTTCGTTCAGTCTGGCGCACAGCTTGTACCGATTCTTGACGCTCCTACGAGTAGACAGCGGGTAAGCCGCGGGTGCATCGGGGTGGCTACGGGACACAATTCAGGGCAGTCAGCGGCTCTAACAGTTGGCGTCGAAAAGACCCGACATCACGGGTATGCAGACCTGCGCCTTAGCGCGCGAATCGAACCATATGACGATGGGCGGAAAGCCGCAGTTAAGCCGGCCATTCAGACGTATGTCCTGCGTTTTGACGGCAAGCACTATGTGCCAGGCGACGCACCCCCTTGGTGGGTCGAATCTTGGCCATCGGGGCTGGTCGACATAATTAACTAGCAGGGCGCCCATCAACATGACTCCCGTCCGCCCGCACCGCAAAGAACGGTGCGCCGGACTGGCGTAGCCACTCATCACCCTCCTCCGCCCCCATCAACATGGCAATGGTGGTAAGGCTGCCCGCCACCAGGCAACGGCTTGCGACAGCCGTGACGGACTGCCAGGCCCGTACCGAATAACCCGTGCGCGGATCGAGGATATGGCAGTAGCGCCGGCCATCCACTTCGATGTAGCGCTCGTAATCGCCACTGGTCGCCATCGCGCCGCCAGACAACGCACTCGTCGCAATGGCCCGTTCGGGATGACGCGGGTCGACGATGCCGATCTGCCAGGGGCGGCCGTCGGCTTGCGGGCCGAGGATGCGCAGGTCGCCACCAAGGTTGATCAGGCCGTGCTGCCAGCCCGATGCCAGGCACAGATCGGCGGCACGGTCGACGGCGTATTCCTTGCCAAAGCCGCCGAAGTCGAGTTCCATGCCGGCTTGCGGCAGGCGGATACGGCGCCCTTCCCTTTGCACACGGTCCCAGCCTATCAGGGCGACCGCTTCGGCCAGTTTGCGAGAGTCCGGCAGGCGTGCTTCCTTGAAATTCCAGGCGCGGCGCAGTACGCCGGAGGTGATGTCGAAACGTCCATCACTTTGCCGGAAGACAGCGTCGGCATAGCCAAGCAAGCCTTCCGTTTCTTCATCGACCAGCACCGGCTCGCTACCCGCTGCGGCATTGATGCGCCCCACCACGCTGTCGGCCCGATAGCGCGAATACTTGGCCTCGATGCGGCGCACTTCCGCCATCACGCGCCCGGCCATGCTGGCGGCTGCACGGGCGTCGCTTGCATAGAGCTGGACTTCGTTCTCGCAGGCCATTGCCTGGAAGCGAAAGCGGTGGAGCGTGGCTTCTGACATCAACGGAACGTATGCGTCAGGCCTATCGAGAACCAGCGCGCGATAAAGGGTTCGAGACTATAGCTGCCGTGCCCGCCCAGGCGCCAGCTGGCGCGCTGCTCGTAACGGTTGGCGCTGAAGTCGAGCGTCGTGTTCTTCGCCAACACCTTGCTGGCCTTGATGCCTTCCGTGATTGCCCCGAAGGCACCCAGACGTTCATCGGGTGAGTACAACGCGCCGAACACCGGTGGCGGGAAGGTATTGCTGAAGAAGTAGGCGGCGCCCTGCGAGTAGTAGCGCAGTTCCGGGACGATCTGCCAGCCGTGGCCGAGCGGCTGATACAGGCTTACATCCAGCGTATGCGCCTGCACCTTCCAGTTGTCTCGGAAGTAGCGATAGTCCACATGCAGTGCCGCATCCCAGCTGGCGACGTAGTAGCGGTAGCGGGTCAACCATGCCATTTCGTGGCGGCTGCCAGGCCGCGTATCCAGGATCTTGTATGGGTCGGATAGATAACCGTGCGCGTCGCTGAAGGTGAGGTTGGACTGCACGATAGACTGCGGCGTCAGCACCTGCGTCACGCCAAGGAGAAACTCGTTGGTGTGCCGCGTCTGGTGCAGGAAGGGCTGGCCGTCAGCGCTGATGCGGTCGTTGCTACGGCTGGCACCGATCGATAGCGTGGTGTTCTGGCTATCGGTCGACCAACTAGCGTTCGCATTGAAGGCGCGTGAGTGGTAGTCATTCTCGTCCGACATGCCACCACCGACAGCCACTACTTCGCGCCCGAAATAGTGCGTCAGCGTCAGGTCTTCCGCGCGCCGCTTGTCGTGCACGCCAATACCCGAGGCGCCACTCAAGGCGTTCAGCAGCTCGGCCGAAGCGCCCGACATGGTATCGATGGTGGCCGAGCCTGCAATCACATTGTTGGCCGTGACGGGCGCCTCGACGTAGAGCGTCGGGCTGGTCACGTGCATGCGCGGCCGATCGTGGTTATTGTCGAGGTAGTCGAGGTATTTGAACTCGACCGTGGCCGCATCCGGCGCCACTTCAGCGTGCGCCACCGTCGGCGCGATCGCCATGGCCGCCGCCGTCAGCGCGAGCAGTGCAGCTCCCGGCGAGTTCGTCTCGCGGCTTCGCTCGCGGATTACCGTCAATTGCATCCGCAACCTCCGGCCGACACGCCATCCCCACCCGACGCCGCTTCCTTGCTGGCATAGATATGCGCCTTCGTGCGCGCATCGAGCTTATCTGGGTCGAAGGCCATATTGGCCTTGGCCAGATTGCCCTTTTGCCAAGGTTGAACGGGCGCACAGGCGCCCAGGCAGACCGCGAGTGCGATCAGCGATAGGTAGCGCATCGAATCCTCCTCACTTCAAGAGCGTTTCCAGCTCGGCTTCCACGGCAGCCGGCGTTTCTTCGCGGAAGCCCATATGCACGTTGCGAATGACGCCGTCCGCGCCGACCAGGTAGGAGCTGGGCATGCCCTTTACGCCAAACTGGGTGGCCGCATCGCCCTTGCCATCGAACAGCACTGTGAAGCCGGCCGGATAGTGCGCGAGGAAGTCGTCCGCATCGCGGCGTTCCGCATCCACGTTCACGGCCAGCACCACCAGGCCGCGGTCGGCATAGCGGCGCTGCAGATCGCTCATAAAGGGGAAGGACTTGCGGCACGGCGTGCACCAGGAGGCCCAGAAGTCCACGTAGATGGCCTTGGCATGCAGGGCACCCAGGTCCTGCAGCTTGCCGCCGGCATCGGGCAACACCGTGTGTGGCATCGCTTCGCCCGTCGTGACGGCATGGGCACTACCTATGCCCAGCGCCGCCAGCAGGCTGATCGAGAAATGCTTCAACTCAGAACCCCGCGTTGATGGCCGAGTTCAGCCAGGTCGACACGGCACCCAGGTTCGACAGCGCGCCCGTGCTGCCGTCCAGCAGGTAGAGCGAACCCGCCTTGGTGCCGACGTAGAAATTCGTGCCCGAGTAGTAGCGGTAGTAGTAGCCCGATGCGGAACCGGACGTGGCGGCCGGCGTCAGCAGGGTCGGATAGGTCGCCTGCCCCCAGTCGAAGATGCGGTCGGAATCCGTCGTCGTGGGCTTGGCCAGGTAGACGGCGATATTGTTGATGTCCGTCTGGCTCAGACTTCCCTGCAGGAACTCCATGGACGGATTGCTTCTGATCGTATTGGAAATCAGCGTGGGGTTGTTCGCGCCGTTCATCACGATGGGCAGGATCAGGTTGTTGGGCGGCGTGCCATGGCACGAAGCGCAATTGCTGGCAAAGGTGACGCGACCTGCATCGACGCTGCCGTTGTATATGACTGCACTCGCCAGCGTGGGCAGTACGGCGCTAAACAAGGCGGCCGCGGCGAGCGATCGGTAGATGGTCTTGCAAGGCATTGCGCTACTCCCTCTGTGTACGGTTCGTGTCCCGTACATTCCCGGGCCAGCAGGCCCGGTTCAATCGAACTCACTTCGCCAACAGTTCAGGTGCGGTGCGCCCCACCGCACACGGGGCAGGCCGGGTCGCGGCGGAACTTCAGTACACGCCATTCGTGGCTACGCAAATCCAGTGTGTAGAGCTTGCCCAAGGGTACGCCGGGCATGCCGATCAACAACTTCAAGGCCTCGGCCGCCTGCATGGTGCCGATGATACCCACCAGCGGCGCGAACACACCGAAGGTCGCGCACGGCCCGTCGCTCGCGTCACCCTCTTCGCCGAACAGGCAGCGATAGCAGGGGCTGTTAGCCTCACGCGGGTCGAACACCACAAACTGGCCGTCGAAACGCACGCCGGCGCCCGACACAAGCGGCTTCTTCGCGGCCACGCAGGCACGGTTGACGGCGTGGCGTGTGGGAAAGTTGTCGGAGCAATCGAGTACGACGTCAACGCCCGCGATTACCTCGTTCAGCTCGTTGCCGGCAAGGCGCCGCGGCAAGGTGACGATGTTTACATCAGGATTTATGCCATGGAGCGTATCGCGTGCCGACTCGACCTTCGCGTGCCCCAGCGCGTCCTGCCGGTGCACGATCTGGCGCTGCAGATTGGTCAGCTCAACGGTGTCGGCGTCGGCCAGCACCAGGGTACCAACCCCGGCTGAGGCCAGGTAGAGCGCGGCCGGCGAGCCGAGCCCCCCCACACCAACAATCAGCACACGCGCGGCAGAAATGCGCCGATGGCCCTCGATGCCGATTTCATCCAGCAGGATATGCCGGCTGTAGCGCAGCAAGGCGTCGTCGCTGAGGTCGTCGGATAGCGTGGTCATTGGGAATACGGATAGCGAATGGGGAGCGCCATCCTAGTGAAGAATGGCGCGACGGACCAGCGTTATCCGCCGAATTTCTTGAGCGCCAAGCCCACCGTCGCAGCTGCCTGCTGCATGAACTGCAGGTCCTGCTGCGACCATTCGCGCGCCTGGCCCGTCTGCTCGCAGCTGACGACGCCCATGGGGTGGCCATCCACTTCGATGACCACGTCCAGCCGCGAATAGATGTTGAGCAAATCGAAGTAGCCTTCGTTGAAACAGGCCGTCGCGTGATAATTGCGCGCGTCCGCCGCTACGACGAGCTTGGTTTCGCGGATGGTATCGAAGTAGTCCTGGTATTCGTCTTCCGACAGCACGGAGCCACTGGACCATTGGCCGTCGCCGGCGTCGTAGAGGCTATTGCACAGCAGGCTGTCCTTCAGGTCGCCTTGGTAGAACCATACGCCGACACGGCTCGCAGCAGCTTCCTGCACCACTGCGCGCGTCAACATCTGGAGGAACTTGGCCATGTCGAGCTTGCCCTCGGCAAGCAGCTTGAACAAGTTCATCAAGAGTGCGGCATCATGCATTACAGACCTCTCCATAGGGTGCGACAAAGGCAACAGGCAGCAGACCGCAACCGTGCGGACGGAACCCACACTGACGTTATAGTCTGCCACAACGGCTATGCAATGGCGCACGGGATTGCCGCAGGTTGATGTGTAAGGGTTCGGCGTACGGTGTCCTATGATGGGACAATGAAAAATCAGGCATTTCAACGCTGGCTAGACGAGGTGCGAGAACTGGAGCCGGCACAGCAGCAGCTTGCGCTGGCTGTGCTCACGGCTGGCGCGCATATCGCCACGCCAGCCGAGATCGGACTGGCCGACTTCCCGCACCAGACGCTGGCCCTGGTCCGCGCACACCTTGCCATGTCGTGCGTGGACGCCACGATGGCTGTCGTGGAGGTCAACGACGCCTATTGCCAACTGCTTGGCTATGCCCGCGAAGAGCTGATAGGCCAGTCGCGGCTGTCGCCGCACGAGGAAGGCCTTGACGCGGCTGAGCGCGTGGCCTTGCGCGCCGCCCTGTCGGCGGGCCGTCATTGGCATGGCCAGGTATGCGAGCGTGCCAAGAATGGCCAGCCCTGTTGGCTGCAGACGCTGGCGGCACCACTGAACGACACAAATGGCACACTGCGCGGTGCCATCCTGTTGCAATGGCATACGCTATCGGCAGCCGAGGCAGATGTCGAATTGGGGCGCGAGCGACGCTCGCTGCAGAACATCCTGCAGGCCATGGATGCCGCGACCTGGGAATGGAACCTGCGTACCCAGGAGGCGCGCTTCAACGAACGCTGGATCACCATGCTGGGCTACCCGCTGGCTAAGCGCGACGAACTGCAGGGCGACGCCTGGCTGGAGCTGATCCACCCAGACGACCTGATGCAGGCGCGGTTGCTGCTGGAGGCCCATCTCACGGGCCATGTGCCCGCCTATGAGGTGGAATACCGCATGCGCGGCGCCGACGGCGGCTGGATCTGGCTGCTGTGCCGGGGGCAGCTGGTCACGCGCTCGGACGACGGCTCGCCCGAGTGGGTAGCTGGCATCCATATCGATATCGGTGCACGCAAGCGGGCCGAGGCAGCGCTAGCAGCAGAGCGGGAGCGCCTGGCGCACATCCTGGAAGCCACCGACGTCGGCACCTGGGAATGGCATATCCAGTCCGGCGAAATCCGCATCAACGAGCGCTGGGCCAATATCGTCGGCTACCACCTGTTCGAGTTGCACCCCTTCAAGTTGTCACGCCTGGCCAGGATGATCCACCCGGACGACTTCCGCGCTGCGCAGCAGCTGATCAAGCAGCATACGGCGGGCGAGCTGCCTGCGTTTTCCTGCGAAATGCGCATCCAGCACAAGGACGGCCGCTGGACCTGGGTGCTGATGCGCGGACGCCTGATGGAGCGCGCAGGCCAGGAGCGGCCCGACTGGATGTACGGCACCGTGATGGATATCACAGAGCGGAAGCTGGCCGCCACGGCATTGGAAGGCTCGCACAAACTCCTGATGGCCGTGCTGGATTCGGCGCACGAGCTGTCCATCATCGGCACCGATGCGAACGGCGTCATCACCGTGTTCAACCGTGGAGCGGAGCTGATGCTGGGCTACGACGCACGCGAGATGATAGGTAGCCAGACGCCCGCGATCTGGCACAAGCATGACGAAGTGGAGGCACGCAGCAAGGAGCTCACCGCCCAGCTCGGCCGCCCCATCGAGGGCTTCGACGTATTCGTCACCATACCGACGCAGGAATCGGTGGAGCGTCACGAATGGACCTATGTACGGAAGGACGGCCGGGAGATCCTGGTCATGCTGACGGTATCGGCGCTGCGCCTAAAGACTGGTGAACTGATCGGTTATATGGGTGTGGCGCAGGACATCGGCGCACGCAAGCAGTACGAACAGACGCTCCTGCAGGCGAAGGAGGCGGCTGAGCAGGCCAATCAAGCCAAGAGCCAGTTTCTGGCCAATATGAGCCACGAAATCCGCACGCCGATGAATGCCATCCTAGGCATGCTGCAATTGCTGCAGCGGGCAAGCCTGACCGAGGCCCAGCGCGACTACGCGGACAAGGCAAAGATGGCGGCAGAATCGCTCTTGGGCATACTCAACGACATTCTCGATTTCTCCAAGGTGGAGGCGGGCAAGGTATCGCTGGACCCGCAGCCATTCTGGCTCGATAGCCTGTTCCGCAACCTCGCCGCCGTGTTGACCGCAGCCACAGGCGAAAAGCCGGTCGAGCTGCTGTTCGATCTTCCGCCCAGGCTGCCTTTCAGACTGCTGGGCGACGAGCTGCGGCTCAAGCAGGTGCTGCTCAACCTTGCCAGCAATGCCATCAAGTTCACGCCGCAAGGCGAAGTGGCGATACGCGTCGACATCGTGGAAGAGGCGAACGAAAGCGTGATGCTGCGTTTCGCCGTGGAGGACCAAGGCATAGGCATGACGCCGGAACAGCAGGCGGGCCTGTTCCAGGCCTTCCAGCAGGCCGAGGCATCGACCACACGTCGCTTCGGTGGCACGGGCCTGGGCTTGGCTATCAGCCAGCGCTTTGTGGAGTTGATGGGTGGACAGATAGCCGTCGACAGCGAACCGGGCAAGGGCAGCCGTTTTTGCTTCACCATCCCCCTTCTCAAGATCGTCACGGATGTAGCGCCCTCGCCCACCAGCCACATGGCGCGCGTACTGGCCTTGTCGGACCGGGAATCCTTCCATGCCGTCATTGCGAAATCGGCGGCCGCGCTGGGTTGGCAGGTCGAGCGGGCAGCGAATGAGCTGTCCGCGATATCCAGCGTTCGGGAAGCCTTGGCCCAGGGTCAACCCTACGATGCCATCGTAGTGAATCAGGCGGCGGCGCACTTCCCACTCGAAACGCTAACTACCGCCTTGCGTGCCATGCCTGGCGGCCGAGGCATCCGGGTCGTACTGGTCACCAGCCGGAGCGAGGGCGATGCAGGGACGGCGGCCGCACAGCCGGACATCACGCTACTCAAACCCTTCACGCCATCCATGCTGCAGGACGCCCTGTTCGGCACGGTACCCGGCGCGGGTCCGGTCGCATCTATCCCCAAACGGGCGGAGGCAAGCCGACTCGCCGGCATGCGTGTGCTGCTGGTGGAGGACAACCCCGTCAACCAGCAGGTGGCGCGCGGCCTGCTGCAGAATGAAGGTGCCGAGATCAGCATTACCAGCAACGGCCGGGAGGGAGTGGACGCCATCCTGCGCAACCCGCGGGCCTTCGATGTGGTATTGATGGACGTGCAGATGCCAGAGATGGATGGCTTTGAGGCCACGCGCATCGTCCGCGCGGCCCTGGGCGATGACGGTCCTCCCATCCTCGCCATGACGGCCAACGCCTTGCCTAGCGACCGCGCCGACTGCTTGGCAGCCGGCATGGTCGGGCATGTCAGCAAGCCCTTCGACATCGATGAGCTGGTCGTCACGCTGCAGCAGCTGGCAGGGGGCAAGATCAAGGTGGCAAGCGAAAGCCCGGCGCAGCCGGGTGTATCGGCGCGCGAGCCGCGGCCCGCCAACGCATACGCGTCGGCCATCAATATGGTCGACGCGGTCAAGCGCATGGGGGGCGACCGCGAGCTCTACGGCGATATCGCCGACGACTTCATCCGTCAACTCGCCCATTCACCAGAACAGTTCGACGACATGGTATCGCGCGCTGCGTGGAAAGAAGCCCTGCACCTGGCCCATTCACTGAAGGGCGCCGCCATGACAGTAGGTGCGGAACGACTGGCCGACTTCGCGAAGGACGTCGAACAAGCACTGAAAGACCCTCAGCAACCGAAGCCGGACGAAACAACCTGCCTCACCCTTGCGCAGTTGGCGCATGAGGCTGAAGAGGCTTTGCGACGCATACTGGATGGTGCCTAGGCGACAGGCAAGAAAATACCCCGCCATGGCGGGGTATTTTTTGGTTCCGGGCAAGAAACTTAGCGGATAACCTGATCCGGCGTGACAGATGCCGTACGGTTCACCACCTGCTGCACCTTCAGCACGTTCAGCGCTTGGCGCAGCTGGTAGTCCTTCTCGACCGAAATTTCACCCGGACGCAACGGCTCTTCTTCCACACCGTCCGGGGCCTTGTTGCCAGCCTTCGGGTCGTGCTTCGGCAGTGCCGGGTCGAGCTTGGCTTCCGGTTGCTCCGTCTTGCCGCTGGCGCCCGGCTTCACGTCCTCACCACCCTGCGGGTTGGTCAAATGATGTTCCAAATCCGACTCGCGGATGCGGAAGGCGTCGATGTTCACGCCGTTGACTGCCGTTTCCTCGGCCACGATGTCGGGCGTCACGCCCTTGGCCTGGATGGAACGGCCGCTCGGCGTAAAGTAGCGCGCCGTCGTCAGCTTGATGGCCGTGTCCTTGCTCACCGGCAGAATAGTCTGCACGGAGCCCTTGCCGAAGGTCTGCGTACCGACCAGCACTGCGCGCTTCTGGTCTTGCAATGCACCAGCGACGATTTCCGAGGCAGACGCCGAACCGCCGTTCACCAGCACCACGAGGGGTACCGACTTCAGCTCAGAAGGTAGATCTTTGTAGCGCGTGGCGACCGACCTGTCGGTGGTAAAGCGCTGCTTGTTCTCGGGCACGCGACCATCCGTATAGACCACTAGCGCACCATCGGCCAGGAACAGCGAGGACACGCCCACGGCGGAGTTGAGCACACCACCCGGGTCGTTGCGCAGGTCGAGGATCAGGCCGCGCAGATTACCCTTGTTTTCCTTGTAGAGCGCCGTTGCTGCCTTGGCCATCTCATCCGTGGAATGCTCCTGGAACTGCGTCAGGCGCAAGTAGCCGTAACCCGGTTCCAGCAGCTTGGACTTCACGCTCACCACCTTGATGATGGCGCGCGTCATCGGAAGGACCAACGGCTTGGGTTCGCCCTTGCGTAGGATGGTCAGCGTGACCGTGGTATTGGGCTTGCCACGCATCTTCGACACGGCTTCGGTCAACGTAATGCCCCGTACCGGCTGGTCGTCGATCTTCATGATGTAGTCGCCCGCCTTCACACCGGCGCGGAAGGCAGGCGTGTCGTCGATCGGCGAAATGACGCGCACAAGGCCGTCTTCCTGGTTCACTTCCAGGCCCAGGCCACCAAATTCACCCGTCGTGCTGACCTTGAGGTCCTTGAACGCGTCCGCGTCCAGATAGGCGGAATGCGGATCGAGGCCCGTCAACATGCCGTTGATCGCCTCGTTGATCAGCTTCTTGTCGTCGACCGGCTCGACGTAGTCCTGCTTCACGCGCGCATACACTTCCGTGAAGGTGCGCAGCTCATTGATAGGCAGCGGCGAAAGCGATTCCTTGTCTGCCAGGGCAGTGGCGCCGACCGTGAGTACCGCGCCCAGACCTGCGCCCACGAGCAATAGACTCGCCTTTTGAATTCGTGCTTGCATCATGTTCCTTACATTCCCGCAAATCGTTACTGCCTACTTAGCCCAGGCGAGTGGATCGACTGGTTTGCCAAGGTGCCTCAACTCGAAGTATATGCCTGTTTCGGCATTACCACCGCTATTCCCACAGGTGGCGATATCCTCGCCCGCCTTGACCGGATCACCGACCTTGCGCAGCAGCGTTTCCGCCGTGCCGTACAGGCTCATATAGCCGCTGCCATGGTCGACGATGATCATATTCCCAAATCCGCGCAGCCAGTCCGCAAATACTACCCGACCGCTCGCCACCGCCTTTACAGGCTGGCCGTTGCCGGCCTTGATGAAGATGCCCTTCCAGGTCATGCCTTCGCTGCGTGCGGCGCCGAACTTGCCGATTACATCGCCGCGTGCGGGCAGGTGCAGATCGCCCTTCAGATCGGCAAAGCGATGGCCGTCCACGCTATCGTCTGGCAGCGCCTCGTTCTGGCGCGTCGGCACCTCAGGCTTCTCGCCGCTCGACTGCTCCGCATGCGCGGCGGCCTTGTCCTTGCCTGGCGTCGGGCTTGGCGTAGGCGACTTGGCCTGGCGCGCCTCCGCCAGCTTGCGGGCGCGCTCCTGTTTCTGCCGCTCGCGTGCCTCCTTCGCCTCGCGTTCACGGCTCAGCTTCTCCAGCCGTTCGACCAGCTGCGTCAGCCTTTGTTCATCGCGCTGCAGCTTGCCGATTTCCTTGCGCTGTTCGCCGATCTGGTCGGACAGCTTGTTCAGCACCTTCTGCTTGGCCGCCTGCTGCGTGCGCAGGCTGTCGCGTACCTGCTTCTTTTCGTTGGCAAGCCGCACCAGCTCTTCATGTTTGGCGCGCAATTCGTCCGATAGCGCGTTGAGCTTGCCCAGCTCGGCGTCGAGCTCGACGGCCAGCTTATGCTGGGCCTCCGCGATGTAACGGTAATATTGCAACTCGCGCGACAGCTTGGTCGGGTCCTGCTTATTGAGCAGCAGGCGCAGAGCCTCATGCTCGCCGTTGCGGTAGCGGGCGCGCAGAAGTTTGGTCAGGCGGATGCGGTTGGCGTCGATATTGGCGTTGACGCGCGCAATATCGGTATTGACCTTGTCGATTTCCAGCTGCGACTCGATCTGTTGCTTGTTCAGGTCGGCAAAGGCGCGGTTGGCATCGCTGATCGCCTTCTCCGACTCCTTCAGCGCGTCCGCCGCTTCCGTGCGCGTGGCTTCGTTCGCCTCCAGCTCCTGCTTGAGCGAATCGATCTTCTGGCGCAGCTCCTGCAAGTCGGTGCCGGGCTCGGCAGCCGAGCAGGCACTGGCGAGCGCAAGCGCGATCAAGCCAAGGGAAAAGAGGCGGCGCAACACGTCAGGCAAAGCGGATCAGAGAGTGGCCGGTCATCTCCGCCGGCTGTGGCAGGCCCATCATCGCCAGCAGCGAGGGAGCGATATCCTTGAGTGCGCCTTCGGCCTGCGGCGCCAGCGTGGCCGGGCGCCCCACGTAGAGGAAGGGCACGAGGTCAGTCGTGTGCTGCGTGTGCGGCTGGGCGGATTGCCCGTCCCACATCATCTCGCAGTTGCCGTGGTCGGCCGTCACCAGCATCTCGCCACCGGCGGCGCGAATCGCCTCGGCGCAACGGCCCACGCAGGCGTCCAGCGCCTCGACGGCCTTCACGGCCGCATCGAAATTACCCGTATGCCCCACCATGTCCCCGTTCGCCAGGTTGCATATGATGGCTGCATATTGCTTGGATTGGATCGCTTCGACAACCTTATCCGTCACTTCGCGTGCGCTCATCTCCGGCTGCAGGTCGTAGGTCGCCACCTTGGGCGACGGCACCAGCACGCGCTCCTCGCCGGCAAATTCCTTTTCCTCGCCGCCCGAGAAGAAGTAGGTCACGTGGGGGTATTTTTCCGTCTCAGCGATGCGCAGCTGCTTCAGGCCCAGCCCGGCGATGTATTCGCCGAAGCTATTGCTGACCTTGGCCTTTTCATAGGCCACCGGATAGGGATAGGCGTCGGCATAGCGCGTCAGCGTGGCGTACATGGCCAGCTTGGGCTTGCGCGGCCGCACGAAACCGTCGAAGGCATCATCGTTGATGGCCATGCTGATCTCGCGGGCACGGTCGGCACGGAAGTTCATGAACACGACCACGTCGCCGTCTTCGAGGCGCACGCGCTTGCCACTGTTGCGGATGGCGGTGGCGCGCACGAATTCATCGTTCTCGCCGCGCTCATATGCGGCAGCCAGCGCGGCCTGCGCTGTCGGTGCATCAAAATCGCCGTGGCCGTCGACCAGCAGGTGGTAGGCAGGCTCGACGCGCTCCCAGCGCTTGTCGCGGTCCATCACGTAGTAGCGGCCCACCACCGATACGATGCGTGCGCCAGGACAGGCGTCGCATACCGCCTGCAGCTTGGCCAAATAACGCTCGGCGCTGCGCGGCGGCGTATCACGGCCATCTAGGAAGGCATGCACGGCGATGCTGGCCACGCCTGCCGCGTGGGCGGAGCGGATCAACGCGTGGATATGGTTCTCGTGACTGTGCACGCCACCGTCCGACACAAGGCCAAATACGTGCAGCGTCTTGCCGCTCTCCTTGGTTGTCTGGATAGCCTTTGCCAGTACGGGGTTCTGGCCCAGTGTGCCATCTGCAACGTCACAATCGACACGACTGATGTCTTGCTGCAACACTCGGCCGGCACCAATATTCAGGTGACCCACCTCGGAATTCCCGAACTGCCCGTCCGGCAAGCCGACAAAATGCTCGGAAGCATTGATGGTCGTGAATGGATATTCCGCTACAAGCCTGTCCCAATTTGGCTTGCGTGCATGTAGTATGGCGTTGTCATCACCTTCGAGGCGATGTCCGAATCCATCCAGGATAAGCAGAAGAACGGGCGTAACGGCGGTCATGGGCGAATAACAGCTTTGGCGTCGAAGAAACAAGCCACATTCTAACGCGTTGCGCGCGGTTGCGCGGGCGTGGTGTGGCGATTAACATGCTGTGACCTCCTGCGCCGCGCCTGGAGACGTTTGCAGCAACACATATAACTCAGCTAAAAACAACCAATAGACTATGTCCTACCATCTTATTCAGGACGACGAGCAAATCGAGCAAGCGTCGCGGGCGATGAAGGCCATGTCTCATCCTCTCCGACTGAAGATTCTTTGCGTACTGGGCGAACACGAAGTCAGCGTACAGGACATCGTCGACGCCGTCGGCACCTCGCAGAGCAATATATCCCAGCACCTGGCCATCATGCGTGAAAAGGGCGTGCTGCGTACGCGCAAGGACGCCAACCGCGTGTTCTACCGCGTGGGCGACCCGCGCACACTGGAAGTCGTGAGCATGATGCGCGACGTATTCTGCGGTTTCGCCAAATAGGCGCATACTTCGCACAAGCCTAGCCAAGGCCGCGTTCGCGGCCTTTTGAATTTCTGGAGCCTGCAATGCCATTGCCCAAGCACGTCAAAATTGTCGAAGTCGGCCCAAGAGACGGCCTGCAAAACGAAAAGACACCCGTCAGCACCGACGTCAAGTTGCACTTCATCGACCTACTCGGCGAAGCCGGCCTGTCGGTGATCGAAGCGGCAGCCTTCGTTTCGCCCAAGTGGGTGCCGCAGATGGCCGACCATGCAGAGATCATGCGGGGCCTGAAGCGCCGCCCGGGTGTGCGCTACCCTGCCCTGGTGCCGAATTTGAAGGGCTACGAGGCGGCCCGCGCCGTGGGCGTGGACGAGATCGCCGTATTCGCCGCCGCGTCGGAAGCCTTCTCGCAGAAGAACATCAACTGCAGCATCGAGGAAAGCCTGGCCCGCTTCGCCCCTGTGGTGGAAGCGGCGCGCGCCGATGGCGTAGCGGTACGCGGCTACGTATCTTGCGTATTGGGCTGCCCCTACCAGGGCGAGGTGCCGCTGAGCGACGTGGCCCGCGTGTCCGACGCGCTATTCGAGATGGGCTGCTACGAAGTCTCGCTGGGCGACACCATCGGCGTGGGTACGCCGGAGAAGGCGCGGCGCATGATCGAAGCCGTGGCCACCAAGATTCCCGTCGAGAAATTGGCCGCCCACTTCCATGACACCTGGGGCCAAGCATTGGCCAACCTCTACGCTGTGCTGGAATTAGGCGTGGCAACGATCGACAGCTCGGCCGCGGGCCTGGGCGGCTGCCCCTACGCCCGCGGCGCGACTGGCAATGTGGCGACGGAAGACGTCGTCTATATGCTGCAGGGCCTGGGTATCGAAACGGGCATCGACCTCGACAAGCTGGCCGCTGCTGGCCGCTACATCAATAGTCACTTGGGCCGCGCGCCTGCTTCCAAGGTTGCAGCCGCATTGGCTGCACGCGACGCTGCTTAGGACGCGTAACTAGCCCTGCCTGCTCCTCAGTGGGCAGCAGGGCTGGATTTGGATTGTCGGAAGTGTGAAGCTCTCGGCGGTCGCCTTGTATGGCAACCGTCCAGATGATGCAGCCCTACACCCGTGTTCGGGCAGGTAGCTACGGGGTACAGCGAACCCGGCTTACGGAGTTCGCCGTCTGATGCCTGCAAACCGTCTCAACGACGGCTACGACGTTCCAGCTCAATCGCCTCTTCCACCGTCATCAGACGTGGCTGGGCATACAGTGCAACGGTTTCCTGCGGCTTCTCGACCGAACGGGACTGCACCGTCGGCTCCGACAGGACGACAACCTTCTCGCCCGAGGCCATATCGAACGTGATCATGCTACTACCCTCCTGTGCCATCTGGCACAACTGGATCAATCGGCCTTGATTGGAATATCGGTATTTTCTGAAGAAACTTCAATACCCTTGCTTGTGATAGATCAAAAAAAGTTGGGGTGGGACGACAGGCGGTGTGCAATTGCCGCTAGGCGGGACTAAGCCAGGCAAGGGAATTCCGCGAGGATGTGGTAGCGCGCACCGGCGCTTTCCGTCACCGATTCGACCAGCAAGAAACGGTCAACCGGCCACCCCAACGGTTTGACCGTCTGACTCTGGGCCGCACGTCTGGCGTTGCGCAGCAAGGTGACATGGGGCTTGAAGCGCTTGCGGTCGAAACTGAAATCGTACGCACGGATCGCTTCGCGTACATCGTGGGCCAGCGCTTCCAGCTCGGGCGGCGCGTCGCCGCCCAGCCAGACGATGCCCGGCTCCCAATGGCCAAACCGATCGA
>JAFAKZ010000068.1 GCA_019234745.1 Burkholderiales bacterium | reverse complement strand
GCTGAAGAATGCTGACCCGCGCTGGCGCTACTCCTACGATATGCTGGGCGAAGCGGCACTCACGAATGCCGATGCCGAGGTCTACTTCAAAGCCTATCACGATGCGATCGCTGCGCTCGCGAAGCAGCCCGACCCGAACACGGGCTTTGGTCGCCAATCGATCTCGGTCAAGCTTTCCGCCATCCACCCCCGCTACGAATTTGCCCAGATCGACCGGGTACAGACGGAGCTCTACGGCCGTCTGCTCGACCTGGCCCAGGCTGCTGCCAAGGCAGACCTGGTATTCAGCATCGATGCGGAAGAAAGCGAGCGCCTGGAAATCTCGCTCTGGCTGTATGAACGCCTCTTGCGCGAACCCAGCCTGAAGGATTGGCGTGGCCTGGGTCTGGTCGTGCAGGCCTACCAGAAGCGCGCCCCGTTTGTGATCGACTGGCTGGCAGATCTCTCTGCCGAATTAGGCCGCACCCTGCCTATACGCTTGGTGAAGGGCGCCTACTGGGACAGCGAAATCAAGCGCGCCCAGCAGAACGGCTTGCCTGGCTACCCCGTGTATACGCGCAAGCACCACACGGACGTGGCCTATATGGCGTGCGCGCGCAAGATGCTGGACTACGGCCCCGAGCGCTTCTACCCGCAGTTCGCCAGCCACAACGCGCAGACCCTGGCCTGGATTATCGAAGCGACCAAGGGCACGAACCGCCAGTTCGAAATCCAGCGCCTACATGGCATGGGTGAAGCGCTGCACGAACAGATTTACGAGCGCGAAGGCATCGCCAGCCGCGTGTACGCCCCCGTGGGCCGCTTCCACGCGCTGCTGCCCTACCTCGTACGCCGCCTGCTCGAAAACGGCGCCAACTCGTCCTTCGTACACCAACTGGCCGATATCCGCGTGCCGCTCGAAGGCATCGCCGAGAACCCGGCCCTGCACGTTGCACGCCAGCCCGTCACCATGGGCGTACGCGCCCCCAGCGAAGTGTTCGCCCCGCGCCAGAACAGCCAAGGATTTGCCATGACCGATACCAATACGCTCGACGTCCTGCGCGAGCGCCTCAACAAGCTCGAAACCCAAGCCTTCCACGCCAGCCCCATCGTGGGCGGTCAACGCCTAAGCGGCCAGAGCCAGCCGCGCACCAGTCCCGTCGACAGCCGCCGTCAGCTCGGCACCCTGGTTGCCAGCGATGCGGCTGCTATCGATGCCGCGCTCACGCACGCTGACGAAGCGCAAGATGCCTGGGCCGCCCGCCCGGCCGCCGAGCGCGCTGCCCTGCTGGAAAAGGCCGCCGACCTGCTCGAAGCGCGCCAGGATGAATTCCTGTGGCTCTTGAGCCGCGAAGCGGGCAAGACGTTGCCGGACGCGCTGGGTGAATTGCGCGAGGCGGTCGACTACTGCCGCTTCTACGCCATGGAGGCGCGCCGCCTGTTCGGCAGCTCTATCATGCTGCCGGGCGTGACGGGCGAGTCGAACGAACTGATGCTGTCGGGCCGTGGCCCTTTCATCGCCATTGCGCCGTGGAACTTCCCGCTGGCCATCTTCCTGGGCCAGGTCACCGCTGCGCTCGCTGCCGGCAACACGGTCATCGCCAAGCCCTCGCGCCGTACGCCGCTGATCGGCATGCGCGCCATCGAGGCACTGCTGGATGCCGGCATTCCAGGGGAAGTGCTGCATTATCTGCCGGGCGAATCCGGTGGCCTGTCCGACAAGCTGCTGGGCGACGCCCGGGTGGCCGGCGTGGCATTTACCGGTTCGACGGGTGCGGCCTGGAAGATCAACCGCACCCTGGCGGCACGCGACAGCTCCATCGCCAGCCTGATCGCGGAAACGGGCGGCCTGAACGCCATGATCGCCGACAGCTCGGCCCACGTGGAACAGCTGATCATCGACGTGCTGATGAGCGCCTTTAACTCGGCCGGCCAGCGCTGTTCGGCCCTGCGCATTCTGCTCGTGCAGGACGATATCGCCGACCAGGTCATCAGCCGCCTCGGCGACGCGATGGCCGAACTGCGCATGGGCGACCCGATCCAGCTCGCCACCGACATCGGCCCCGTCATTGACACCCTATCGTTGCGCGACCTGTCGTCCTACTGCGACAAGCTCGCCACCACGGCACGCGAAATCGGCAGGACGCCGCTGCCGGCTGGCCTGGAAAACGGTTGCTACTTCGCACCGCGCGCTTTCGAAGTGACGCTCGATACGCTACCGACTTCGGAAACCTTCGGCCCCGTGCTGCACGTTGCCCGCTTCAAGGGCGAGGCGCTGGAAGACGCCGTGAAGGCCGTCAACAAGCTGGGATTCGGCCTGACCATGGGCGTGCATACGCGCCTGGACAGCACGGTCGACACGGTG
>JAFAKZ010000420.1 GCA_019234745.1 Burkholderiales bacterium | reverse complement strand
CAATGATCCTGCCAATAAGCATTGGCATAACAAAGACTTGTACGTCTTTTGTTATGACAACACCGGCAAGGTGCTCTGCCATGGGGCTAACCGCTTCTTGATTGGTAGAAGCCTCGCCACCTTCAAGACGGTGGACGGCAAGTTGCTAACCCCTTTGCTGGTCAATGCCGCGAAAAAAGAAGGCGGTGACTGGACCGAAGTGTATAAATGGCAAGACCCCGAATCGAAGCAGATCATGGACAAGAAGTCCTACGTGATTGGCGTCCCGAAGATTGATGGTCTGGTCGGCGTGGGGACGTATTTGACTGGGAACTAGGGCGGGCCGAGATATATTGCGACGCCAGTCCGCAGGGCTGGCGTTGTTTTTTCTGCGTGGAATCAATCAGCGTGCAGTTCGGGTAGCTGCTCCAGCTCCTCGGCCCAGGTCTTGCGGCCGCGCAGGTGGTGTTTGCCCAGTGTCGAGTGCAGGTGGAAGAAGCCAGACAGGAAGCCGGCGAAAAGCATAATCGCGACGGCGAGCAGCGCCCAAAGCACGATAGTCATATTGTCCGCTGTCGATCGAATCGATCGGTCAAATGGCGTGCACTTTGCCGGCAGCCCGTCTGCTGCCCGTGGCTGCAGGCAGAACCCGCCACGGGCAGTGATCATGCTATCTCAGTACTGGAAAATGTAGAAGCTGTCCTGCCCGATTTGCATGGTTGCATTCCGAGTGGCGGAGGTGTTCTCGTTAGAACCGACGGTAAAGGTGACCGTTCCGCTACCGATTCCCTGGCTGGCGGAAGTAAGCGTGACCCACCAAGGCACCCCTGTTACCTGCCAGCCGCAACCGGCGTTGGCGGTGACCGATATCACGCCGCTGCCGCCCGCTGCAGCGATGCTTGAACTGCTGGTCGGGTTGATGCTGACCACCTGCGGCGAGCACAGCTGCGCCGGGCCGCCTTGGTTTATCGGAACCACGATCCCATTGATGCTGAGCGAGCCGCTGCGGGAATAGAAGGTATCCGGCGCCACGGTCATTGAAAAGCTGCCGTTGCCGCTACCTGTCAGATTGCCCAGCGTGATCCAGCTGGCGCTGGTCGCTACCGTCCAGGTACAGCCAGGTGCTGCGGAGACCGGGATGGAGCGGCTACCGCCGCTCGGGGGAGGACTTCCAATGCCCGGCCAAGGTATGCTCGCTGCGCCGTTCGCGCAGGCTGGGCTGACCGGTTCGACCAGGTCCGCGCCGGCAAGCGGTGTGAATTGGCCTGTCATCGTATTTGCCGTAAAGCCGCCCGCGATCAGCGTATTGCCGTTGCCCAGCAGGGACGCGGTGAAGTTATATCGGCTGGAGGTCAATGCGCCGGCGCTCTGCCAGCTGCCTGTCGACGGCGAATAGCTTTCCACCGCGGCGATAGTGCCGTGGCCCGGCGTATTGCCTTCGCCGCCGGCCACCAGGACCGTGCCGTCGCTCTGCACGGATGCCACGGCATAGGCGCGAGGTGTGGTCATGCTGCCCGTTACGGTGCCATAGGGCGCGGCCGGGTCGACGATCTCGGCATTGGCCGCCGCGTTGCCCGTGCTGTCTATCCCTCCTGCCAGCAGCACGGTGCCGTTGGCGAGCGCAGTAGCCGTGCCGTTCATATGCTGTTTGGCCAGTACGGGGCCGGTGGACCACTGGCCCGATGCCGGATCCCAGATCAAGCTGACCAGGTCGGGGATGATGGTGTTTGTCTTGCCGGGGGCCGTACCCCTGGTACCACCGCCCGCCAGTAGGACGCGGCCATCGGCCAGCAGGGCGGCACTAGTACCGAAGCGCTGCTGCGGAAGATTGCCCGATGGCGTGAACTGGCCCGTTGCCGGGTCGTAGAGCTCGCTGCTGCTTGCCGCAGGGCCGAACGATTCGTCGCCAATGACCAATACACGGCCGTCCTTCAGCACGATTGCCTGCGCCCAAGTGCGCGGATACCTCATGTTTCCCGTAGGCGTCCAGGTTCCGGTAGCGGGATTGAAGAGCTCGGCAGTGGCCGTGTGGCCGCCGGCAACCAGGATGTTGCCGTTGAACAAGGTCGCCGCGACATGCAAATTGCGTGGGTACATCATCGAGCCGGTCGGCGTGAAGGTGCCGGTCGATGGGTCATAGATTTCGGCGGTAGAAACCTGAAAAAGCGAACCGGACTGCAAGGTGCGGCCGCCGGCGATCAACACGTTTCCATTGGGCAATAGCGACGCAGTGTGCTCCGTCCGGTTGATCTGCATAAGGCCCGTTGCACCCTCCGCCGCGACCGCACCGGCTTGCGCCGCGGCAAGCGGGGCGATCGCGAGGGCGCCGGCCAAAGCTAAATTGCGCGTTTGAGTAAGTACATTCACTAACATGCGTAAAGCTCCTGCAATGGAATTGAAATGGAATTGCAGCAATGGGCAATACGGGAATATATAGCTCGATAAGTAAAGCATGCCGCGTTGCGCTGTTCAATTGCAGAATCTATCGCCAAAGGTAACGCTTTGTATCCCCGGACGACGAACTGAGTTGAGAAAATCACAACCAGTGCATTAATGTCTAGGGAGCCTCTGAATAAGTACCCGCGATCCCAGGTACTTATTCAGAGGCTCCCTGGTAATGTCTTGTGACACCTTGTAGCATTGCACTGATTCTTGAACTTGCACCTGCAGTGAATGAGCTTTGGCGAGCCTGTTGTACAAGCAGGCGACTGCCGCTTGTGTCAGGCTGGACATTGGGTGTAGTAGATATCGAACGGGTTCTAGAACGGCAACTCCCCACCAATCTCTTTCGCCAGCAGCTTCCTGAAAGTCGCCTGAATCCGCTTCAGCGCCTTCGCATCATCCCCTTCAAATCGCAGGACCAGCGTAGGCGTGGTATTGGACGCGCGAAGCAGTCCGAAGCCATCCTCATAATCCACGCGCAGGCCGTCCAGCGTGCTGATCTCAGCATCCGGGAAGCGGGCGCTGGTTTTCAGGCGGTCGATGAGGGCGTGTGGCTCGCCTTCCTTCATAGCGAGTTGGATTTCCGGTGTGGCGAGGCCATGGGGCAGGGCGTTGAGCAGTGCGCTGGCGTCGTCGACCTGAGAGAGTACTTCGAGCAGTCGTGCGCCCGCATAGATGCCGTCGTCGAAGCCATACCAGCGCTCGGCGAAGAAGACGTGGCCCGATAGCTCGCCGCCCACCAGGGCGCCCGTTTCCTTCATCTTGGCCTTCATATAGCTGTGGCCGGTGCGCGCCATTACCGGCTTGCCCTTGTGCTGTTTCACCCAGGGGCCGACAAGACGGCTGGACTTCACGTCGTATACCACCTTGCCGCCGGGTTGGCGGCTGAGGCTGTCGGCGGCGAAGGCCATCAACAGGCGGTCGGGGAAGATCACCGTGCCGTCCTTGGCCACGACGCCGATGCGGTCGGCGTCGCCATCGAAGGCGATGCCGAATTCGGCGTCGGTGACGGCCAGCGCATGGGCCAGGTCGGCCAGATTGTCCATCTTGGCTGGGTCGGGGTGATGGTTGGGGAAGCGGCCGTCCGGTTCGCAGTACAGTTCGCGTACGCGGCAGCCCAGGCGGCGGTACAGGATGGGGGCGATGGGTCCGCCCATGCCATTACCCGCGTCGATGATCACATTCATGCGCCGCGCCAGGTGGATGTCGCCCTCGATGCGCGACCAGTAGGCGTCGCGCACGTCGGCCTGCTTGTAGCTGCCCTGGCCCGTGGCGAACTCGCCGGACTGGATGATTTGCAGTAGGGCCTGGATGGCTTCGCCGGCTAGCGTTTCACCGCCCAGCATCACCTTGACACCGTTGTACTCCGGCGGATTATGGCTGCCCGTGACGACGACGCCTGAGAGCGTTTCCAGATGGTGCGCAGCGAACCACACCAGCGGGGTGGGGACGAGGCCGATGTCGATGACGTGGACGCCCGCGCTGCGCAGGCCATCGATCAGCGCCCGGGTGAGCTCCTCGCTGCTTTCGCGGCAGTCCCGGCCCACGACAACGGCGGCCTGCTGACGCGCCACGGCGGCGGTGCCAATGGCTTTGCCGATAAGGGAGAGCGAGGTGGGATTGAGCTGCTTGCCGACGATGCCGCGAATGTCGTAGGCCTTGAAGATATCTGCCGAGATCACTGCCATGGATGTGGTGTCTGGATACGGGAATACCGCAGGTCAGCCCATTGTAGTCGCTTGCCGGCGAATATAAAGGCCGACGCTTATGCAGTTAGTTCTGTAACGCGCTCAACTTGCGCGGATGCGGTTCTTGGGGCGAGTTGCGCATCAAAGAACGTCAGCAAGCAGCGCGGCAGCCATTCAAGATGGCCGGGGAAGGGCCCTTCCGTGAAGCCGACGTGCCCACCATGCTCCGGCTGCAGCAAAGTGACCGCCGAACTGACCTCACTGGGCCCAGGCAGCGCGTGGGCGGGCAGGAAGGGGTCGTTCTTCGCGTTGATGACGAGGGAGGGCACGACGATATGCTTCAGCCATTGCTTGCTGCTGGAGCGGATCCAGTAGTCCTGCGCGTTTTGGAAGCCATGCAGGGGTGCAGTCACGCGGTTATCGAAGTCGCGGAAGGTGCGGGTGGCTGCGATGTCGGCGGGCGTCACGCCCAGGAAGGCCAATTCCTTCTCAAACGCGGCCAGGTGCGCCAGCGTCTTCGGCCGCAGCGAGCGCAGGAACTCACGCGTGTAGATGGCCTTGTTGAGGCCGCGGTCCAGCACCTTGCTGGCGGCAACCAGGTCGAGCGGCGCCGATACGACCGCCGAGCCCGCCACGATCTCTACGGCCGCGCCTCCTTGCTCGCCCAGCCACTTGGCCAGTGCATTGCCGCCCAGCGATACGCCGGTGACGAAGAGGGGGCCCTTGTGCACCGAGCGGAAATGGTGCAGCACCCAGTCGATCTCGGCCGAATCGCCCGCATGGTAGGCGCGCGGCAGGCGGTTGCGATGGCCACCGCAGCCGCGGAAGTGCGCAACGGCGCCGCACCAGCCTCGCGCCGCCACGGCGCGCATCAGGGCAACTGCGTAGTGGCTCGAGGAGCTACCTTCCAGGCCGTGGAAGTGCACCAGCAGGGGTTGTTCGCTTGATTGCGCGTGGGTCGCGGCGAGCCAGTCCACGGCAATCTCGTCCCCGTCCGGCGTCGGCCATACCTCGCGCACGTACTCGGGCGGGCGCCGCTTGAGGGCAAGCGCCGGGTAGATGGTCTCGACGTGCGGGCCGTTCAGCCAGCGAGGGGGAACATAGGGTGGCAGCATGCTTCCAATTGTAATCCTGTGATTGCTGCGATGCACCATTTGATCTGCCGCAAGGCATGCGACGATTTGGGCCAAGACTCACCCCGCAAGCGGCAAAGGCAGGTACGGCGCGGCAAAGCGGCAGTGTTGCGGTCTGGAACATATTGCATGGCACAAACGTACAATTTTGCACAAACGCATCAAACCCGGTGTATGCTCGTTGCGCGCACGACATGGCTCACGATGTTGGCGTATATACAGAGAGGCCGCTTTAGCGGCACACGGAGACAACATGAGCGACGAGATCATTCTCGCGACGCACGGGCTCGGCAAGGAGTTCCGCGGCTTCGCGGCGGTGAGCGGCGTCAACCTGCAGATCAGGCGCGGCACCATCCACGCACTGATCGGGCCTAATGGCGCGGGTAAAACGACCGTTTTCAACCTGTTGACCAAGTTCCTGCCGCCCACCGGTGGCCGTATCGAATACGACGGCGAGGACATCACGGGCTTGCGCCCGGCGGAAGTGGCGCGGCGCGGCCTGATCCGCTCCTTCCAGATTTCTGCCGTTTTTCCCCATATGTCCGCCTTGGATAATGTGCGCGTGGCGCTGTTGCGCACAGCGGGCGGCGCGCATCGCTTCTGGTCGTCCAACCGTGCGTTGGATGCCTTTACCGAGCGCGCAATGAGTCTGCTGGACGACGTAGGGCTATCTGAGTTCGCCCATGTGCTGGCCGTGGAGCTGGCCTACGGCCGCAAGCGCGCGCTGGAGATCGCTACCACGCTGGCGCTGGAACCCAAGCTGATGCTGCTCGATGAGCCCACCCAGGGCATGGGTGTGGAGGATGTTGATCGCGTCACCGCGTTGATCAAGCGCGTGGCCGTGGGCCGCACGGTGCTGATGGTGGAGCACAACCTCAAGGTCGTTTCCACGCTGGCCGACCGTATTACCGTGCTGGCACGCGGCCAGGTGCTGTCGGAAGGCGACTACGCCACCGTCTCGAACGACCCGCGTGTGATGGAAGCCTATCTCGGCGTCTCGGCTGAGGAAGCTGCCCAGGAGGCTACCCATGCCTGATGTGATCGACCACGGCGGCGAGATGCTGCGCGTGACGGGACTGCATGCCTTCTATGGCGAGTCGCATATCCTGCACGGCATCGACTTTAACGTGCAGCGCGGCGAGCTGGTGACGCTCTTGGGCCGCAACGGTGCGGGCCGCACGACCACGCTCAAGGCCATCCTGGGCCTGACGGGCAGGCGTTCCGGTTCGGTGATGATCAATGGCAGCGAAGCCATCGCCATGCCTACGCACAAGATCGCCCACCTGGGCGTGGGCTGGTGCCCGGAGGAGCGCGCCATCTTCGCCAGCCTCTCGGTGGAAGAGAACCTGAACCTGCCGCCCAAGGTGCGCAGCGACGGCATGACGCTGGAAGAAATCTACGCGCTGTTCCCCAATCTGTGGGAGCGGCGCAGGAGCCAGGGCACGCGCCTTTCCGGCGGCGAGCAACAGATGCTGGCCATGGCGCGTATCCTGCGCACGGGCGCACGCCTGTTGCTGCTCGACGAGATTACGGAAGGCCTGGCACCTGTCATCGTGAAAAAATTGGGCGAGACGGTGCGGCTGTTGAAATCGCGCGGCTACACCATCGTGCTGGTGGAACAGAATTTCCGCTTCGCAGCGGGCATCGCCGACCGCCACTATGTGATTGAACACGGCCATGTGGTGGATACCGTGAGCGCGGCCGATCTCGATGCGGATGGCGACCGGCTGAACCGCTACCTGTCTGTTTGAGCAATACCCTAGCGTAAGCAACACAACAAGGAGATACCAAACATGAATGCACGCTTCAAAGTCCTGACAGCTGTCGTTGCCGCCGCCCTGTCGGCCGCCTCGGTCGCCGGCCCCAACGGCATCAAGATCGGCGTCCTTACCGATATGTCGGGCGTCTATGCCGCCGTGGGCGGCAAGGGTTCCGTCGTGGCTGCGCAGATGGCCGCGGACGACTTTGGCGGCAAGGTGCTGGGCAAGCCCATCACGGTGATCTCCGCTGACCACCAGAACAAGCCCGATATCGGCGCCGCCAAGGCGCGTGAGTGGTTCGACACGCAGGGCGTGGACATGGTCAACGACCTGCTGAATTCCGGTGTGGCCATCGCGGTGAACAAGGTAGGTGCCGAGAAGCACAAGGTCGTCATCATCAACGGCGCGGGTTCCTCGGCGCTTACCAACAAGGAATGCTCGCCCTACGGCGTGCACTACGCCTACGACACCTATTCGCTCGCCAAGGGCACGGCCACGGCGCTGATGAAGCAGGGCCAGGACAGCTGGTACTTCCTCACGGCCGACTACGCCTTCGGCCAGTCGCTGGAAGCGGAAACGACCAAGGTCGTGCAGGCGCTGGGCGGCAAGGTGATGGGTGATGTGAAGCATCCGCTGGGCACCACGGACTTCTCGTCCTATCTGCTGCAGGCACAGAATTCCGGCGCCAAGGTGATCGGGCTGGCGAACGCCGGTGGCGACTTCGTGAACTCGGTGAAGCAGGCCAAGGAATTCGGCCTCAAGCAGACGCTGGTGGGCCTCCTGGTATTCGATAGCGATGTGCGCGCACTGGGCCTGAACGCTGCCCAGGGAATGAAGTTCACCACCGCCTACAACTGGGATTTGACGACGGAGACCCGTAACTTCGGTAACCGCTACCTGGCCAAGACGGGCGCCATGCCCACCATGGTGCAGGCGGCCGTGTATTCGAGCACCATGCATTATCTGGAAGCGGTGAAAGCGGCGAATACGGACAACGCCGACGCCGTAATGAAGAAGATGCGCGATACGCCGATCAACGACTTCTTCGCCAAGAACGGCAAGATCCGCGAGGATGGCCGCATGGTGCACGATATGTACCTGGTGGAAGTGAAGAAGCCGTCTGAATCGCGCTCGGCCTGGGACCAGGTCAAGTTGGTGGCCACCATCCCGGGCGACCAGGCCTTCAAGCCACTGAGCCAGAGCGAGTGTTCGCTGGTGAAGAAGTAGGCGTTCGATCTTGATGTCGTAGCCGTGGGTTGGGCTGAGCTCCGCGAAGCCCAACAATCTTCGTAGACAATTGGCAGTGTTGGGCTTCGCGGAGCTCAGCCCAACCTACGCAAGTCTCATTAACTTATCGCAAAGGCGCATCCATGGCCGTACCCATGCAGGTGGTGCTGTCGCAAGCCATGCTCGGGCTCAACAACGGGGCGTTCTACGCGCTCCTGAGCCTGGGGCTGGCCGTGATCTTCGGCATGCTCAACGTCGTCAACTTCGCCCACGGCGCCTTCTATATGCTCGGCGCGTTCGGAGCCCTGATCGGCTACGAGTATCTAGGCAACTGGATGGGGCAGGAGGGCTGGCATCTGTCCTTCTGGGCGGCGCTGGTCGTCGTGCCCGTGGTCATCGGGCTGATCGGTGTGATCATTGAGAAGACCATGCTGTCGCGGCTCTACAAGGTCGACCACCTGTACGGCCTGCTGCTCACTTTTGGCTTGGCGCTGATCTTCGAAGGCGTGTTCACCAACTATTTCAACGTCGACGGCGAACCCTACAACGGCAAGCCGGAGATGCTGGAAGGCGCGGCCAACCTGGGCTTTATGCTGTTCCCGAAGTACCGGCTGTTCTCCATCGTGCTGTCACTGGTAGTGTGCTTCGGCGTGTGGTGGCTGGTCGAGCGTACGCGCCTGGGCTCCTACCTGCGTGCCGGCACGGAGAATCCGGACGTGGCGCGTGCCTTTGGCATCGACGTGCCGCTCCTGCGTACGCTCACCTATTTCCTCGGCATTGCCCTCGCTGCGCTGGCCGGCGTGGTGGCTGCGCCCATCTATTCCGTGAGTCCCACCATGGGGGCGGACCTGATCATCATCGTGTTTGCCGTGGTGGTGATCGGCGGCATGGGCTCCATCATGGGGGCCATCGTCTCCGGCCTCGCGCTCGGCTTGATCGAGGGCGTGGTGAAGGTGTTCTACCCGCCGCTCGCAAATACGGTCGTGTTCATCCTGATGGCGGTCGTGCTGCTGTGGCGTCCGGCCGGTCTGTTTGGCAGGGAATAGGGAGTCGATATGACGCAATCCAATAGTACCAACTACCTACCCTGGATCATCACCCTGGTCGTCGGCGTGCTTGTGCCCTTTGGCGTCTACCCCGTGTTCGCCATGGAGGTGCTCTGCTTCGCGCTGTTTGCCTGCGCCTTTAACCTGCTGCTGGGGTTCGGCGGCCTCCTTTCATTCGGCCATGCGGCCTTCTTTGGCGGGGCCGCTTACGTGGCTGGTTACGCGATGAAGGAGTGGGGCTGGACGCCGGAACTGGGCATTCTGCTGGGCACGGCGAGCGCGGCGCTATTGGGGCTGATCTTCGGCTTCATCGCCATCCGCCGCCAGGGCATCTACTTCGCCATGGTGACCTTGGCGCTGGCGCAGATCGTGTTCTTCCTCTGCATCGAATCGTCGTTCACGGGCGGAGAGGACGGTTTGCAAGGTATTCCGCAGGGGCGTCTGTTTGGCCTGATCGACTTGTCGGCGACGACGCTGGTCGGCGAGCGGCAACTGCCATTGCATCTTTACTATTTCGTGTTATCCATCGTGCTGGGCGGCTACTGGTTGATCTGGCGCCTGGTGAACTCGCCCTTCGGCACGGTGCTCAAGGCCATCCGCGAGAACGAGGCACGTGCCTTGTCGTTGGGCTATCGCGTGGAGCGCTTCAAGCTGTTCGCCTTCGTACTCTCGGCCGCGCTGGCCGGCCTCGCTGGCGCCACCAAGGCGCTGGTGATGCAGCTTGCCTCGCTCACCGACGTGAACTGGCATACCTCGGGCGAAGTCGTATTGATGACGCTGGTAGGCGGCATGGGCACGCTGGCGGGCCCCGTGGTGGGCGCCATCACCATTCGCGTGCTGCATAGCGAATTGGCTTCGCAGGGGTCGTGGGTGACCGTCTATATCGGCGCCGTGTTCGTGCTATGCGTGATGGCCTTCCGCCGTGGCATGGTGGGCGAGCTGGCCTATCGACTCAAGCGAACGCTGTAGGTGCGTCAGTCCTGTGGGAAAAATGAAGCTGGCGTAATTTGCTTCAGCGTGCCGTTGCCGCTGAGAAGTCGGTAGGCCGCGCTCAGACGGCGCTGCTCGGCCGCCGGCATCAGCTTATTGCCGGCCA
Source organism: Burkholderiales bacterium (assembly GCA_019234745.1). GTDB lineage: Bacteria > Pseudomonadota > Gammaproteobacteria > Burkholderiales > Chitinimonadaceae > JAFAKZ01. The sequence continues at coordinate 7,718 of JAFAKZ010000420.1, read as the reverse complement.
GGTAGAGGTCGCTGGAAAGGCCAAGGGGCATCACGACCTCGAATTGATGGCAGTCGACCTTTTCGTTGAGGCAGAGCTGCGTAATGCTCAACGGCGAAAATATACCCAGGTCGACGCGACCGACCCGCAGCAGCTGGAAGGCTTCTACATTGTCCGATACGCCGATCAGCCCATGATCGGTCCCCATCTGGAAACCATGTGCCAGCAGGAAGGATTCGCGCAGGTCCTTGCGAACTGCGGCGATGCGGTACTGCTTCAAGCCGTCGAGATCGGAAGGTCGTGCGATCGTGGCGTCGCGCCGCTTGTAGACGAAATATTTCATTTGGCCGATGCGCCCGATCCAGGTGTAGCGATTTTCGCGCTCTGGGATGCGGGCGATGGGGTAGATCAGGGCCTCTGGCCTTGACTGGACGATTTCCAACGCCCCTTTCCAGCTCAGTACGGTGAAAACGGGATCGTAACCCGCCTCATGCACGATAGCGCGGACAGGTACGGTGGCGTAGCCGCTCTCCTGGCGGGTACCCATCTCGGTAAAGGGAGGGGAGTATTCGGTGACGATCTGCAGCGTATCCGCAGCCGTGGCGATACGACTAGGAAAGCAACTCAGCAGTGCCAGACAGGCTGCCAATGCGTACTGCACGGGTGCCAGACCGCAAGTCCGCTTCCACAACGTCATTCTCTCGTCGCTAGGCGCAATCATCGTTTCAATATAGCGGTACCGGGCCGAAGTTGCGCCGGTGACCGAGTACAAATCTGCACTGTGAATATCGTAGTCGCACGCGGAACAGTCGGTTAACATTGCGGTCGATATCGGTTGCTCGCTGACCATGACGGGCCCTCCACTGTCTTATCTTCGATTGTTTCCATGACGCTTCCCCTTATCCAAGCTATCCTGTTCGCAGTCCTGCAGGGCATCACCGAACTCTTCCCTATCTCCAGCCTGGGCCACGGCGTGATCGTGCCGACCTGGTTGCATTGGGCCATCGACCCGCGCGAGCCGGCCTTCCTGCCCTTTATGGTGGTCTTGCACCTCGGTACGGCAGCGGCCTTGCTGTTGTACTTCTGGCGCGACTGGGCGGAGCTGATTGGTGGATTCCTGCGTGCCAAGGGCGGCTTCGGCAACGAACAATCGCGGCTGATGTGGCGCCTGATGTTCGGCACCATTCCTGCGGGCCTGATTGCCTTCGCCCTGGAAAAGCAGATTCGTGCGCTCTTTACCAGCACGACGGTGGTATTGGTCTTCCTGGCCGTGAACGGCGTAATCCTGCTGATCGGTGATCAACTCAAGCGACGTCGCGCCCATCGCGATCTGGACGACTTGAGCGCGGGCGGCGCCATCGGCATAGGCGTGGCGCAGGCACTGGCCCTGATCCCGGGCATATCTCGCTCGGGCGTCACGCTGGTGGCTGGGCTGGCCCAAGGCCTGGACTACGTGTCGTCCGCTCGCTTCTCCTTCCTGCTCGCTACGCCCATCATCGCAGCGGCCGGTATGCACCAGGTGCCGAAGATGATCAAGCTTGGCCCGACGGTACCCTGGCCTCTGGTGATCGCCTGTGGCGTGATTGCCGGTGTGCTGGCCTACCTCAGCACTTGGGTACTGATGCGCTGGTTCAAGAAGAGCGAAATCGAGTCGCTGCGGCCGTTTGGCTATTACTGCCTGATTGTGGGTATCGGTGGTTTGGTTGCGAATTTCCTGTAACCGACTGCATGAATGAAAAAGGGCTGCTTCGGCAGCCCTGTTGCTTTAGTGTTCGCGACAAACCTGGGTGAGGGTTTCCAAGTAGGGTGTCATACGAGCGAAGTGCAATGCACCAAACGGTAGACATACCTCAACCGTTTGGTGCATTGCACTTCGCTTAATAGCACCCTAAAACTGCGCTCACCGGAGGCATCGGCGGCGCTACCGCACGAAACCCCGCAACCAGCTCAACGCTTCTGCCTCATCCAGAAACGTTCGCGTAGGGTAGGGCACTGGGCGCATGGCGTGGTAGAGGTTCACGGCCAGGCGTGCGCTGTTGGAGGTCATCATCAGTGCCAGCGCCGCGGCAATGGCACGTCCCTCTGGCCCATTGACGTACTCTTCCGCTTCGCCCGTGGTGTTCATGGCTCGGGCGCCGTACAGGATGATGGGCGTCGGCTTGCTCACCAGGGCCGCGCAGCGGGCCACGGCCTTGGTGGCCGCATCGAGGTCGATCAGGGCCTTGGGGCCGTAATCGAGCCGCAGAATACCGTCATCGCCAAGCGCAACGGCGGGATAGTCGGCCCGCGTAGCCGTGATATCGGGTGCCGTTTGCTGATCTATGGAAGTCACAGGCTTTCTCGCCGCGGACACATTGCACCCAGTCTAGCCGACATGACGCAGGCATTCGAACGGCAATAGTACGATCGGACGGAAGGTGGTGTCTGCCGTACGCCCCTATCTGTACTTGCGCACCAGACCCACTAGCACGCCGAAGATTTCCAGCTGCCCCTGCGGGCGGATCACTGGATAAGCCTGATTAGCCGGCTGCAATACGTATTTCATGCCTTCGCGCGCCAATGTCTTGAGCGTGAATTCGTCATCGACGATGGCGATGACGATGTCGCCCACATTGGCCGACGGCCGGCGCTCGATCACGGCCAGGTCGCCTGGGTGGATACCGGCGTCGATCATCGAGTCGCCCTTCACGGGGATCAGCAGCGTCTCGGACGGGTTCTCGACCAGGTAGTGGTCGATGGCAAAGCTGTCGCTGCCCACGTCGCGCGCAGCCACCGGCATGCCGGCCGGCACGGGCTGGCTCGACAGCGTGCGCTCGAAGAAGCGGTCGGTCGGTGCCCAGTCGTTGTCGGCAGTGCGCGACAGCAGGCCCTGCAGCTGCAGGCGCGTCAGCAGCTTGGAAACGGCCGACTTACTGGCAAAGCCCAGCAACGTCATCATCCGTGCGTAGGACGGCAGGCACCGATTGTCGGCGTAATAGTCCTGCAGTCGCCCGAGGTAGTGCAGGTCCTTTTCGAATTCGCTCATCGGAGTATGTTTCCAATCCAGATACCTTGCGGCTTGCTATTACTTTAGGGAACGTTCGTTCACTTTGCAAGTCCTTAATAGCACGTCAACGGCTTGCAGTAAGGAATATTCGTAATATCTGTTGTATGCAGGGTATCAAGGCTGCCGTGTGCTATACCGGGATTGCAACGCATAAAAGTGACGACGCAAAAAACTGCTGAACTTTCGTATGCGCCGCACTCCAAGCCGTAGGCGTTGTTCGTTTCGACTAGCAGAGAGGGAAGGCCATGGATATTTTCGCCAAATTCAGTGCCCGCTACGATCGTACCCGCGAGGAGGAAATAAGCCTGCGCGAGTATCTGGAGCTGTGCAAGCGCGAGCCCGCCGCCTACGCGACGGCCGCGGAACGGATGCTGATGGCGATCGGCGAACCGCAGATGCTCGATACGCGCAGTGACTCGCGCCTGTCGCGCATCTTCGCGAACAAGGTGATCCGCATCTACCCCGCCTTCAAGGAGTTCTATGGCATGGAGGAGGTGATTGAGCAGGTCGTCGCCTACTTCCGCCACGCCGCGCAAGGGCTGGAGGAAAAGAAGCAGATTCTCTACTTGCTGGGCCCGGTGGGCGGCGGCAAGTCGTCTATCGCCGAGAAGCTGAAGGAGCTGATGGAGCACGTGCCGTTCTACTGCATCAAGGGCAGCCCGGTGAACGAATCGCCGCTCGGCCTCTTTAGCGCCGAAGAAGACGGCCCCATCCTGGAAGAGCGCTACGGCATCCCGCTGCGCTACCTGCGCGGCATCCCCAGCCCGTGGGCCGTGAAGCGCCTGCAGGAGTTCAATGGCGACATCGACCAGTTCCGCGTAGTGAAGCGCTACCCCTCCGTGCTGCGCCAGATCGCCGTGGCCAAGACGGAGCCGGGCGACGAGAACAACCAGGATATTTCCTCGCTCACCGGCAAGGTCGATATCCGCAAGCTGGAAAAGTATGCGCAGGACGACCCGGATGCCTACAGCTACTCCGGTGGCCTGTGCCTGGCCAACCAGGGCTTGCTGGAATTCGTGGAAATGTTCAAGGCGCCAATCAAGGTGCTGCACCCCTTGCTGACGGCCACGCAGGAAGGCAACTTCAAGGGTACGGAAGGCTTTGGCGCCATTCCGTTCGACGGCATCGTGCTGGCGCACTCGAACGAGTCCGAATGGAAGCAGTTCAAGAACAACAAGAACAACGAGGCCTTCCTCGACCGTATCTACATCGTGAAGGTGCCGTACTGCCTGCGCGTGTCCGAAGAGATCAAGATCTACGAGAAGCTGGTGCGCAACTCCTCGCTGGGCAGCGCCCCGTGCGCGCCGGGCACGCTCAAGATGATGTCGCAGTTCTCCATCCTGTCGCGCCTGAAGGACCCGGAAAACTCCAACGTCTACTCCAAGATGCAGGTGTACGACGGCGAGAACCTGAAGGACACGGACCCGAAGGCCAAGTCCATCCAGGAGTACCGCGACTTCGCCGGCGTCGACGAGGGCATGGCCGGCCTCTCCACGCGCTGGGCGTTCAAGATTCTCTCGAAGGTGTTCAACTTCGACCATAGCGAGGTGGCCGCCAACCCGGTGCACCTGCTCTACGTGCTGGAGCAGCAGGTGGAGCGCGAACAGTTCCCGCCCGAAACGGAACAGAAGTACCTGGCCTTTATCAAGGAATACCTGGCGAGCCGCTACGTCGAGTTCATCGGCAAGGAAATCCAGACAGCCTACCTGGAGAGCTATTCCGAATACGGCCAGAACATCTTCGACCGCTATGTGACGTTTGCCGACTTCTGGATCCAGGACCAGGAATACCGCGACCCGGACACGGGCGAGAGCTTCGACCGCAACGCACTGAATAACGAACTGGAGAAGATCGAAAAGCCGGCTGGCATCTCCAACCCGAAGGACTTCCGCAATGAGATCGTCAACTTCGTGTTGCGTGCGCGCGCCAACAACGCGGGCAAGAACCCGACCTGGACCAGCTACGAGAAGCTGCGCGCCGTGATTGAGAAGAAGATGTTCTCCAACACGGAAGAGCTGCTGCCCGTCGTGTCGTTCAATGCCAAGGCCAGCAACGAGGACGCCAAGAAGCACGAGGACTTCGTCAACCGCATGATGAGCAAGGGCTATACGGCCAAGCAGGTACGCCTCTTGTGCGACTGGTATCTGCGCGTGCGCAAGTCGACGTAGGCGGTGCCGGCCAGCAATGAGTGGGAGCCCGGCTGGCAGATGCTGGTCGGGTCCGGATCGGGCGAAGTCCCGAGAGGAGAGCGGCGACCCGGCGCGAGCCGGCCCGCAGCAGGGAAGCAAATGGCCCACTTGGTAGATCGCCGTCTCAACGGCAAAAACAAGTCAGCGATCAACCGCGAGCGCTTTCTCAGGCGTTTCCGCGGGCAGATCAAGGAAGCGGTGGCGCGCTCCATCAAAGGGCGTTCCATCACCGACATCGACAGCGGCGAGAAGATCTCCATTCCCGTCAAGGATGTGTCCGAGCCCGTGTTCGGCCACGCGCACGGCGGCATCTGGGAAACCGTCCACCCGGGCAACGAGGAATACCTGCGCGGCGACCAGATTGAACGGCCCGACCCGAACGGCGGTGGGGGAGGGGGCGGCAAGGCTTCGCAAGATGGCGAGGGCGAGGACGACTTCGTCTTCGAACTGAGCCGCGAGGAATTCCTCAACTTCTTCTTCGATGACCTGGAGCTGCCCAACCTGATCAAGACGCAGCTTGCGGCCACGCAGTCGTTCAAGAACGTGCGCGCCGGCTACACCTCGGAAGGTACACCCAGCAATATCCACGTGGTGCGTTCGCTCAAGGGCGCGCTGGGCCGGCGCATTGCGTTGTCGGCCGTGCCCATGGCCCGGCTGGACGAGGCGCGCGAGGAGTTGGACGAGCTGCTGGAAACGCACGACGAGGACGACCCGGAGGTGATCGAGCTGCGCGACGAAATCCGTTCGCTCAAGACGCGCATCATCGGCATCCCCTTTATCGACCCCTTCGACCTGCGCTACACCAATCGCGTGAAGGTGCCACGCCCCAGTACGCAGGCCGTGATGTTCTGCGTGATGGACGTATCGGGCTCGATGGACGAGCAGAAGAAGGACACGGCCAAGCGTTTCTTCATCCTGCTCTACCTGTTCCTGATGCGGGCGTATGACAAGATCGAAGTCGTGTTCGTACGCCACCACACTCAGGCGGCGGAAGTGGACGAGCATAACTTCTTCCACGCGCGCGACACAGGCGGCACGGTGGTCAGTTCCGCACTCAAGCTGGTCAAGCAGATCATCGACCAGCGCTTCCCCACCAACGACTGGAATATCTACGTCGCGCAGGCGTCCGACGGCGACAACTGGGATAGCGACTCGGTCGTCTGCAAGGACATCCTGCTCGGCGACATCATGCCGCTGGTGCAGTACTACGCCTATATCGAAATCACGGAGGGTGAGCCGCAGAACCTGTGGATGGAGTACGAAAAAATCCGCGCAGCGTGCGCGCACTTCGCCATGCGCAAGATCCAGTCGCCGGCCGACATCTATCCGGTATTCCGCGACCTGTTCAAGAAAGTGTCGACGAACGCATGAACGAATCGCTCCCCCTGATCGGTGCGACGGCCACGCCGTCCAGCGCCAAGCGTCGTCGGCGCAAGGAGCCGGCGATCCCCAAGGGTCCCTTGTCCACCGGCTCAGAGTGGTCATTCGACCTAATCAACACCTATTACAAGCAGATCGAGCGCATTGCCAACGAGTTCCAGCTGGATACCTACCCGAACCAGCTGGAGATCATCACGGCCGAGCAGATGATGGACGCCTACGCTTCCGTTGGCATGCCCGTGATGTACCACCACTGGAGCTACGGCAAGCATTTCCTGCAGACGGAAAAGGGCTATAAGCGCGGCCAGATGGGGCTCGCTTACGAGATCGTCATCAATTCCAGCCCCTGCATCTCCTACCTGATGGAAGAGAACTCCATCACCATGCAGGCGCTCGTGATCGCGCACGCAGCCTTCGGGCACAACAGCTTCTTCAAGGGCAACTACCTGTTCCGCGCCTGGACCGATGCCAACGCCATCGTCGACTACCTAGTGTTTGCGCGAAACTACATCCGCAAGTGCGAAGAGCGCTACGGCGTAGACGAGGTGGAAGAGCTGCTCGACAGCTGCCACGCGCTGATGAACTACGGCGTGGACCGCTACAAGCGGCCGCCCAAGCTCAGCATGGAAAAGGAGCTGGCACGCCAGGCCGACCGCGAAGAATACCTGCAAAGCCAGGTGAATGACCTGTGGCGCACGCTGCCGCGCCGGCAGGAAGAGGCCGAAATGGCCGAGGCGCGGCGCTTCCCGTCCGAGCCGCAGGAAAACCTGCTCTACTTCATCGAGAAATTCGCCCCGCTCCTGGAACCCTGGCAGCGCGAAATCGTGCGCATCGTGCGCAAGGTCGCCCAGTATTTCTACCCGCAGCGCCAGACGCAAGTCATGAACGAAGGCTGGGCCACCTTCTGGCACTACACCATCCTGAACCGCATGTACGACGAGGGTTTGGTGACGGACGGCTTCATGATGGAGTTCCTGCACAGCCACACCAGCGTGGTCTACCAGCCGCCCGTCACGGCACGCTGGTACAACGGCATCAACCCCTATGCGCTGGGCTTCTCCATGTACAGCGACCTGCGCCGCATCTGCGAAAACCCGACAGAGGAGGACCGCATCTGGTTCCCC
>JAFAKZ010000498.1 GCA_019234745.1 Burkholderiales bacterium | reverse complement strand
TTCTGTACTGGCGTTGCGGCCAATCCCCATCTAATCTTCGTACAACTCGAATAGTGTCGTGCATGCGCGCGTGCGCGCCGTCAGCATTGGGCAGGGAGTGAGAATGAAAAAAGGCTTCTGGAAAACCGACTGGTTTGTCGGCTTGGTGGTGTTGATCGTATTTGTCCTTGTCAGCAAGACGACCAACATGCTGGGCGCGCTGGAAAACAAGGCCTACGACGCCGGCGTGACGATGACGAATCGCAAGCCCAGCGACCGCATCGCCATCATCGCCATCGACCAACAGAGCCTCGACAACATTGGCCGCTGGCCATGGTCGCGCGATATCCACGCCCAGTTCATCGACAAGCTCGCCGCTGCGAAACCCAAGGAAATCGTCAGCGCCGTCTTCTTCACGGAACCGCAGCAGGACAAGGGCGCCATCTATATCAAGCAGCTGCTGGACCTATACCATCAGCAGCACCCGGCGACGGCCGCTGCACCTGCCCCGGCCCCTGCCGACCCAAACGCGCCAGCCGCGGCGCCTGCCGATACCCCGGCGCCCGACAAGTTCGAAACCTTGCTGCAGGACGCTTCGGTGAAGCTGGACGTGGATCGCCAGTTGGCCGACAGCGTGGGCCGGGCCGGCAACGTCCTGATGCCGATGCTGCTCGACCTGGGTGAGCCACAAGGCAACCCGGATTCCGCAACGGCACCCTATATCTTGCGCAACCAGGTCGAAGGCGGGACCGGCGGAGACACCAGTCTCTTGCCCTATCCCACTAGCCGATTGGTTGCGCCTATCCAGCAGATAGGCGAGAAGGCGGCAGGTATCGGCCATTTGACGAGCCGGCCCGATGAGGATGGCGTCACGCGCTGGGATCTCCCCGTGCTGCGCTATTACGACCAGCTTTATCCGTCTCTGCCGCTGTTGGCGGCGGCCAAGAGTTTGAATGTCGAACCCAAGCAGATCGTGACGCATTTTGGCTCCTCGGTACAGTTGGGAGGGATCACTATCCCCACCGACGAGAACTCGCGGACGCTGACCTATTACTACCGGGACGTCGACGGCAAATCCGTCATCCCGATCGATTCCTTCTTCGACGTCGCCAGCGGCAAGGTGCCCGTCGACAAATACCGCGACAAGATCGTGCTGATCGGCGCCACGGCGCCTGGCATCGGTAGCAATATCAATACGCCCATCGGCCCCAACCTTGCGCCCGTGGTGGCGATGGCGCACGGTTTGTCTAATATCCTGCAGCAGGATTATTTCACGGCGCCGAAGTGGGGTTATTGGTTCGGGGTGGCGCTCGATCTGCTGGTCGCCGCCTATTTGGTCGCGCTGCTACCGCGGCTGAAGGCCGGCCCGGCCGCGGGTATTACGGGCGGCGTATTCTTGCTGCTGATCGTCACGCACTTCGTGCTGATGACGACCAAGCTGATGTGGATCGAGCTCATGACGCCCGCGTTCCTGTTGATCGTGGGGCACTTGGTGCTCACCACGAAGCGCTTCCTGGTCACGGAGCGAGGCATGGAACAGTCGGAAATGTCGGCGGCCGAATCGAACCGCATGCTGGGCCTGGCGTTCCAGGGCCAGGGCCAGCTCGACATGGCCTTCGACAAGTTCCGCAAAGTGCCGATGGACGAGTCGGTGATGGAGCTGCTCTACAACCTGGCGCTCGATTTTGAGCGTAAGCGCCAGTTCAACAAGGCGGAGGCCGTATACCAGCACATGTCCAAGTTCGACCCGAAATTCAAGGACTTGGACAAGAAGCTCAGCCGCGCGCGCCAGATGTCCGAGACGGTGATCCTGGGCGGGGGCTCTACGCGCGGCAATGCCAGCACCCTGCTGCTGGAAGACGGCGCAGTCGAGAAGCCCATGCTGGGCCGCTATCAGGTGGAGAAGGAGCTGGGCAAGGGCGCCATGGGCGTGGTCTACCTGGGGAAGGACCCGAAAATCGGCCGTATCGTGGCCATCAAGACCATGGCGCTATCGCAGGAGTTCGAGGCGGACGAGCTCGAAGAAGCCCGCACACGCTTCTTCCGCGAGGCGGAGACGGCGGGCCGGCTGAACCACCCCAGCATCGTGACCATCTACGATGCGGGCGAGGAGCACGACCTGTGCTACATCGCCATGGAATTCCTCAAGGGCAAGGATCTTGCACCGCAGACCAAGCCGGGTGCGCTGCTGTCTATTCCCGATGTGATCAACGTTTGTGCCCAGGTGGCCGACGCACTCGATTATGCGCACAAGCAACATGTGGTGCACCGCGACATCAAGCCGGCCAACGTGATGTACGAGATGGACACGAAGATCGTCAAGGTGACGGACTTCGGCATTGCGCGTATTACGGACTCCAGCAAGACCAAGACGGGCATGGTGTTGGGTACGCCCAGCTATATGTCGCCCGAGCAGCTGTCCGGCAAGCGCGTGGATGGCCGTTCCGACCTGTTCTCGCTGGGCGCCATGCTGTATCAGATGAGTGTGGGCGCCTTGCCCTTCAAGGGCGACTCCATGGCCGAGCTGATGTTCCGCATTGCCAACGATCCGTACAGTGATCCGAAGGAGTTGAATCCCAAACTGCCTGACAGCCTGGTTGCGGTGATCGACCGGGCCTTGAAGAAGAATGCGGATGAGCGCTTCCAGACGGGGGCCGAGTTCGCCGAGGCGTTGCGCCGCTGTGCCGCCGCGCTGTAAGTAAGGGGAAGTAATGAAGAAGAACTTGTCGCATGCGCTGGAAATCACGGGGCTGACCGACCCTGGCATGGTGCGGGGGCATAACGAAGACGCAATCGCCTACGACGCCGAGCTGGGCTTTGCCGTGCTGGCCGACGGCATGGGTGGCTACAACGCGGGCGAAGTTGCCAGCGGCATCGCTACCACGCTGTTGAGCCAGGGCGTGAAGGCGGCGCTCGAGGTGATGCAGCCGAACGAGCCGGAGCCCATGAGCGGCAAGCCGGCGGCGCACCGCCTGCTGCGCCTGGAAGTGGAAAAGGCCAATCTGGCCATCTTCCAGACGGCGCAGAGCCAGCCCCAATGCGCGGGCATGGGCACCACGCTGGTGGCGACATTGTTCTACGACAATCGCTTGACCATCGCGCACGTAGGCGATTCGCGCGTATACCGCCTGCGTGGTGACGAGTTCGGCCCCATTACCAAGGACCATTCGCTCTTGCAGGAGCAGATCGACAGTGGGCTGATCACGCCCGAGCAGGCCAAGCTGTCTCAGAACAAGAACCTGGTGACGCGTGCCGTGGGCATTGATCCGCAGCTCGACCCGGAGCTGAACGACTACGACGTGCAGGTAGGCGACATCTACGTGCTGTGCTCGGATGGACTGAACGATATGGTGGACGATGCCGATATCGGCCTTGTCCTGCAGACGGTGGGCGCCAACCTGCCGCTGGCCGCGCAGCAACTAATACAAATGGCGAACGACAACGGGGGGCGCGATAATGTCTCTGTCATTCTGTTGCGCGTTACCCGCGACTTTGCCGCTGAACGCAGCCTGTGGCGCAGGCTGTTCGGCTGGCTGGCGCGCTGAATCATCGGCATAGGAAACGAAGCATGACCAAACTCATACTCAGCCTCGACGGCATGGTGTTGCGCGAGATTCCCGTGGATCGCGAGAAGATCATGATCGGGCGCAAGCCGCACAATGACGTGCAGATCGATAACTTGGCCGTATCGGGCGAGCACGCCGTCATCAAGAGCATCCAGAACGACTCCTTCCTGGAAGACCTGCAGAGTACCAATGGCACTATGGTAAATGGCCAGACGGTGCAGAAGCACTTCCTGCAGGACGGCGACGTGATCGAGATCGGCAAGTACAAGCTCAAGTACGTGCGTGAGGTGTCATCGAAAGGGCCGAGCCCGGAGGACTTCGAGAAGACCATGGTCATTCGGCCGGGTGCTGTGAAGCCGGCGCCGACCGTGCAAGTGGCCGAGCCCGCCACGGTGCCGAAGTTCAACCCAGGCGATACCACGATCGAGCACGTTGCGCCTGCGCCCGAACCCGCGCCGGCAGCGGCGAGCGGTCCGCGTCCCGGTGCCATCCAGGTGCTCAACGGCGCGAACGCAGGCAAGTCGCTCGAGCTTACCAAGAACCTGACCTCGCTTGGCAAACCCGGCGTGCAAGTGGCGATCATCACGCGGCGGCCAACTGGCTACTTCATCACCCACGTCGAAGGCCCCACGCACCCCTTCGTCAATGGGGAACAGATCGGCGTGCAGGCGCACGAGCTGCGCGATCACGATGTGATCGAGCTGGCCGGCATCAAGATGGAATTCTTCTACAAGTAAGTAGCTGCGGCGGCCATGAAGACACTGCGCAAATATTGGTTGCAATTGCTGCTCAGCTTGGCCGTGCTGGTCCTGTCGGTAGGGTATTCGCTGCATTGGTGGCGGCCCAGCTGGCTGGAGCGTATCGATCTGTGGCTGTACGACAGCCGCATCATTGCCACCATGCCCGGGACCGTCGACCCGCGCCTTGTGGTGGTCGACCTGGACGAAAAGAGCCTGGCCAAGGTAGGGCGCTGGCCCTGGCCGCGCGTCACCGTGGCCAAGCTGGTCGACCAGCTCACCGGCAAGTACAAGGCCGCCGTAGTGGGCTTTGACGTGGTGTTTGCCGAGAAGGATGAAAGCTCCGGCCT
>JAFAKZ010000007.1 GCA_019234745.1 Burkholderiales bacterium | reverse complement strand
TACATCTTGGCGACAGGCTTGTAGAAGCGCATGAAGGGGTCGTCCGGCTCACGCTCGCCGGCGATAAAGCTGGCCTTCTTGGGCGGTGGCGCCTGGTCGCCATCCGACTTCTTGTCGGTGAGCGAGAGCAGCACCTGGATCAGCGCGATGCCATCGGCGATGCAGTGGTGGATGCGCGCCACCAGTGCCGATCCGCCCTGGTAGTTCTCCACCAGCATGAACTGCCAAACGGGCTTGCCGAAGTCGAGCGGCGTGGAAATCTGTTCGTTGACGAAGGTTTCCAGCTCCTTGCGGCCGGCCGCACCGGGCAGGGCCACCAGGTGGAAATGGTTGGCGATGTCGAAGTCCGGGTCGTCTTCCCAAGCCGCGTCGGTACCGCTGCGCACCACGCGCTGCTTGAAGCGGCGATGGCGCAAGAGGCGCGTTTCCAGCACATGCTTGAGCCGCTCGTAATCGACATGGGCATCGAAAAACATGATGCCATTGATGACCATGAGATTGGTCGGCCTGTCCATGCGCAGCCAGGCTGTATCGACAGCCGACATGGATTCGCGCCCGGAACCGAACAGATTCAGCAACATGTTTCAATCCTTATCGAAAGACATTCAGCAAAGGATTCGGTCTACAAATACTTTACAAAATGTCCCGTTATTGTTGGTTTTGCACTCACCGGGCCAGCACTTGCTTGACGGGGTTGCCGAGGAATTATAGAAACATAGCAATTCCTGGCTGAACCCGCTTCGCCACGCCATTTGATACATAAAACCGCTCAATCCGCAATATCGCCAGCTTCAGTTACAAGGAAACCCACATGACCTACTTTGTCACCGGCGCCACCGGCTTCATCGGCAATCATCTGGTCCAAACCCTGCTCAAGAACCGCAAGGGCAAGGTCTACGCGCTGGTACGCAAGGAATCGCTCGCGAAATTCGACAAGATCAAGGAGCGCTGGGGCAAGGACGCGGACCGCGTCGTGCCAGTGGTGGGCGACCTGGGTAAGGCCAAGCTGGGCGTGGCGAACAAGGACATCGCCGAGCTCAAGGGTAAGATCAAGCACTTCTTCCACTTGGCGGCCCTGTACGATCTGAAGGCAACGGCGGAAGAACAGATCGAGACGAATGTGCACGGCACGCGCCACGCCATCGAGCTGGCCGATGCGCTGGAAGTAGGCGTGTTCCACCACACCAGCTCCATCGCGGCGGCAGGCCTGTATGAGGGCGTGTTCTCGGAAGACATGTTCGAGGAAGCGGGCAAGCTCAACCACCCCTACTTCCGCACCAAGCACGATTCGGAAGCCATCGTGCGGCGCGAGTGCAAGCGCCCCTGGCGCGTGTACCGCCCCGGCATCGTGGTGGGCAGCAGCAAGACGGGCGAGATCGACAAGATCGACGGCCCCTATTACTTCTTCAAAGTGCTGCAGAAGATGCGCAAGCTGCTGCCGCCCTGGATGCCCGCCATCGGCATCGACGGCGGCCGCATCAACATCGTGCCGGTCGACTACGTGGTCAACGCGATGGACCATATCGCCCACCTTAGCGGCCACAACGGCAAGTGCTTCCACCTGACGGACCCGGACGCCAAGCGTGTGGGCGAGGTGCTGGCCATCTTCGCCGAAGCGGCCCACGCACCCAAGCTAACCATACGCGTCAACCCTGCCATGTTCGGCTTTATCCCGTCCATGGTGCGCCAGGCGTTGGCCTCGCTCACGCCCGTGCGGCGCATTCGCGATGCCGTGATGAAGGACCTGGGCCTGCCGTCCGACGTAATGAACTTCGTCTCCTACCCCACGCGCTTCGACAGCCGCCAAACGCAGAAGCTTTTGGCGGGCACGGGCATCGAGGTGCCGAAGCTGGAGGATTATGCCTGGCGCCTGTGGGACTACTGGGAGCGCCACCTGGACCCGGACCTGTTCATCGACCGCTCGCTCACGGGCGTGGCGCGCGGCAAGAACATCCTGATCACGGGCGGCTCCTCGGGCATTGGCCAGGCTACCGCCATGAAGCTCGCGAGCGCCGGCGCCAATGTGATCATCGTCGCACGCGACCTGGACAAGCTGCGCGCCACCCAGAGCGAGATCGAGGCGGAAGGCGGCAAGTGCTTCATCTACTCCTGCGACCTGTCCGACCTCGCGTCCATTGACGAGCTGGCAGCCAAGGTGCTGAAAGACCACAAGCATGTCGATGTGCTGATCAACAACGCCGGCCGCTCCATCCGCCGCGCCATCGAAAACAGCTACGACCGCTTCCACGACTTCGAGCGCACCATGCAGCTCAACTACTTCGGCAGCCTGCGCCTGACGCTCGCGCTCCTGCCCAGTATGAGCGCGCGCAAGTCTGGCCAGGTGATCAATATCTCCAGCATCGGCGTGTTGACGAACTCGCCGCGCTTCTCCGCCTATGTGGCGTCGAAAGCCGCGCTCGACGCCTTCACGCGCTGCGCAGCCAGCGAGTACTCCGATCGCGGCATCTACTTCACCACGATCAATATGCCGCTGGTGCGTACGCCCATGATCGCGCCCACCGACATTTACAAGAACATGCCCTTCATCATCAGCCCGGAGGAGGCGGCTGATATGGTGGCGCAGGCCGTCATCTACCATCCGGTGCGCGTTGCCTCGGGCCTGGGCGTATTCGGCCAGATCCTGCACGCGCTCGCCCCGCGCGTGGCGCAGATTGTCATGAACACGGCCTACCGCATGTTCCCCGACTCCAGCGCAGCGCGCGGCAGCGAGGGAGCCCAGACGGAACTGACGGCCGACCAGATGGCCTTTATGCAGCTGATGAAGGGCATCCATCTTTAAGCGAAGCTATCTGAGTGGTATCGTGTGCCTCGGGGAGCGAACTCGCCCCCGAGGCTTGTCTAACTAACCGTTTCAACACAAGAGAGCACCCGCCTACGGGTGCCAATGCAGCCCGAGGTAGCCAGTCCATGCCCATCGTTATTCACCGTCCCCATCAAAAACCCCATGACGAAGCCCGCAAATTGGCCGAACACGTCGCCACGCAGATGGCGACCGAATTCGGCATGAAGTGGCGCTGGGACGGCGACGTGCTGCACTTTGAGCGCACGGGTGTAAGTGGCAGCCTGACCGTGGTGCCGGCTGAGATCGTCGTACACGTGAAGCTCGGCTTCCTGCTGTCGGCCATGCAGCCGAAGATCGAGCAGGAAATCAATCGCTTCCTCGATAAAGAGTTCGGTTAAGAGATAAGGTCCCCCCGGAGGAAGCCATGCAGGCACGCGGTACGTTCATCGTCACCTTGCTCCCGCTTGAGCAGAACGCCCTGCTCCAGGGAACGCCGCTAGGCCGCATGTCCATCGACAAGCAGTTCGACGGCGACATGATTGGAAGTAGCAAGGGCGAAATGATGGCGATCCGCTCACCCGTCGAAGGTTCGGCTGGCTATGTGGCGATGGAATGCGTGACAGCCACCCTGCATGGGCGCGCCGGCAGCTTTGCGCTGCAGCACAATGGCGTGATGACGCGCGGCGCGCCGCAATTGACGGTGACCGTGGTACCGGATACAGGTACGGAGCAGCTCGCCGGCATCAAGGGCATCCTCCGCATCATTATCGAAGGCGGCAAGCACTTCTACGAGTTCGACTACGAACTGCCCAGCTAGGGATCTATTTTCGCACCTGCCTCAGTTGGTACAGTACGGCAGTCGAAAACGGCGCCCATACGGCCGTGCGTATACCCGCGCTGGATAGCGTCGCCCGCACCCACTCGTTGCAGGTCATAAACATCGAATAGCGACCTTGGGCCGGAAAGAAGGCGTCGTTACCGCCGTAATGTGCGCCGGCGATGGCTGACGCCCGCCCCTGGCCGTCATGCACCAGGCGCGCATCGATGGCCGCCGTCAGCGCCGCCAGTTGCGCACCGGAAATACGCACGCGTACCGTGTCCGCCGACTCGCGCGGCCGCCCCTCCGACGATATATGCATCACCGAGCTGTCGAGCCCCGCGACAGCGCGCAAGGCATTGCCGAGGCGTAGGTCGGCCCATTCCTTGGTTTCCAGGTAGAAGGCGCGGTCACCCCAGCCGAACGCGATATACGGTGCCGTCGCGAGCCCCGGCACCTCAAGGCTGCCGCGCCAGTCACGGGCCGTTGATTGCACCGGTAGCACGATGTCGGTATGCACGCCATTCGAGCGCACATAGATATCCACGCCGTCGGCACGTTGGCGGAAATCGCGGTTGACGGGCAGCCATCCGAGAAACAGCGCTGCCAGTACGTAAACGAATAGGGGCAGCACGATAGCCACCCCGATCCAGACCATTCCGCGTAACCAGCGGCGCATCAGTTGGCGCTGGCCTCACGCACCCAAGTTTGCGTGCGGCCCAGCAAGGAGAAGCCGATAAAGCCGCGTACGTTGAGCTTCTGGCCAGCTTCAGCCAACGACATCTTCACCTTGTAGATATCGCCGCTATCCGGGTCGAGAATGCGGCCGCCGTCCCAGGCATCGCCATCGCGGTGTACACCCCAGATGATTTCCAGGCCGACGAGCGGCTTGTTCTTCTTGTCGTCACGGCAGGCGCTGCATACGGTGTCCTTGGGGTCGAACAGCTTCACCAGCTTGCCCTTCAGCTCACCGCTCTCTTCCCAGATCTGGATGATGGCTTCAGCCTTGCCCGTTTTGTCGCTGACGTTCTTCCAGAAGCCGACGGGCGAGTTCGCGTCGGCGGCGTGAGCGGACAGGCCAAGGAGCAAGGCGCCGAATGCGGTTGCCAGGTTCAGTTTGCGGGTGAAATTCATAAAGGTCTCCATGCAGCCGCAAAACGTGCAGCCAAGCGTATCGAATCACGTGACCGCAATTGCAAGGTTTGCGGCACAGCGAAGCGTATCAGGGGTCCAGGTCCAAAGTGAATGGGTCATCTACCCCGGCGTAGATCGCGTCCAGAATCTGTCGTTCCCTATGCACAATGGTGTGTAGAAAATGCTCGGCGCCCTTCATATGCAGGAAGGCGCTCACGCCCCGCTCCAAGAATTCCTGCAGCTCGCCCAGCCCGGCCAGGTGCGCCGGCCCCCGCGCCAGCTTGAGCGCCATCTGCACCAGCGGCTTCTTTACCACCACATCCAGCTCCATACCGAGTTCCTCGATCAGCGCAATCTGCTCGATACGCCGGCTGCGGTAGTCGCAGCGCCGGTAGGCTTCCGCACAGCTGGCACCATCGACCACTTCGACCCCCATGGTGGTGAACAGCATCGCCGCCGTTTCTTCGTCGAGCGTCAATGAGAGTTTGTTGAGATGCATGGCGCTCTCGATGGCCGCCATTGCCCGCTCTGGCAGGATGCGCCGCATCTTCGACACGACACGCTCGGCATCGCGGTCGCGCTTCGTGAAATCTGTCGGTCCATACAGGTCCTGCAGGAAAAATGCGGTGGCCGGGGCGTAGCGTTCGCTCGCGCGCAGGTCGGCATAGGTGCTTTCCAGGCGCTGCGCCTGCCAGGCAGCAAGCCTCATGCGCGGGGTAGAAAGCGCTTCCTGGCGGGCGTCGGTGGGCGATGCGTCATTCATGGCTGTGGCGAAAATACGATGTGTGCAAAAGCAACACTGTTGCGATGAGACCGAACTGTGCGGCCCGCAGCAACAGGGTTTGCGGGCCATTCGAGGTTAGCGGGCGACGTAGTGGGTGCGCAACAGTGTTGCTAGGGTGTCTGGCAACATTTTTGTCTTGTCAAGAAAAACTGGCAGTTAGCGGCATGGCACTCCGATAATCCACCTTAACACGGGTCGCAGGACGACGCGCTAGTCGAGCAGGTACGGGCATCTTGTACCACGACCAGCTTCGGTACTGGTGATCCGAACACCGTACCGGAATTGCAACGGCACGGGGATCGTCAGGCCGCAGTACATGACGAATTTTCACGCATTGATGTTTTCACTTTCCAACTAGGAGCAAATCATGGCCAAATCGCTGAAGAAAGCCTCTGAAGAAAAGCAGTACGCACACGTTATCCTGGAATCCGCCAACCAAATCTGGCTGGCCGGCCTGGGTGCTTTCGCCAAGGCACAGGGCGAAGGCGTCAAGGCATTCGACCACCTGGTCGAAGCCGGCAAGCAAGTCGAGGAAAAGAGCCGCAAGTCGGCAGAGGAGAAAGTTATGGCCGTGTCGAGCAAGGCGACCGAAACCTGGGACAAGCTGGAGCAAGTGTTCCAGGACCGCGTAGCCCGCGCCCTGAACGCCCTGGGTGTTCCCAGCAACAAGGACGTCGCCGATCTGAACAAGCGCATCGAAGAGCTCAACAAGAGCGTCAACGAACTCCTGAAGAAGCAGACGGCCAAGCCCGCCGCTGCCGCCAAGGTTGAGGCTCCCAAGGCTGAAGCCAAGGCAGAAGCGAAGCCGGCCGCCAAGCCTGCTGCCAAGGCAGTTGAAGCCAAGCCGGCCCCCAAGGCTTAATCGGCTTTAGCCACGCGTGCCGCCCCACCCGTGGGGCGGCATCGCATCGCGCTGCACTGGCCATCTTCGAGCCTGCGCGATGCGTCACGCGCTGCTTTCAAAGGACTCATCCGAATCTTTTGAAAACAGCGTCATCCAGCATTGAAATAGCAAGGCTGCACGCACAGCCTGATGCTGACAGGACGCGACACCCGTCTCTACGGGAGACTCCCCATGCCCCATGCCCATAAAGCACCTACCTCGACGGCCCGCGTCGGCCTCAACCTGGCCGCCGGTGGCCCACTTGGCGCCATCTACGAAATCGGTGCGCTTTGTGCCCTCTCCGAGACCCTTGTCGGCATCGACTTTACCGATCTCGACGTCTACGTCGGCGTGAGCGCAGGCGGCTTCATCTCGGCCGCACTAGCCAACCGCATCTCGCCGGCCGAGATGTACGACATTTTCATCACGAACCGTGGACACTCGGTCAAGCTCGAACCCAGCCAGTTCCTGAAGCCGGCTTACCGCGAGTATCTGCGTGGTGCGGCGGCGATCCCAGAACTGATGGTCGATGCCTTCTGGCAGTTCATCACGCGCCCACGCGAGGTCGGCATGACCGGCGCCCTGATGCAGCTGGCGCATGCCTTGCCGACGGGCATGTTCGACAATGAAGAAATCGACCGCTTCTTCACACGCGTCTTCAGTGCCAACGGCCGCACCAACGACTTCCGCCAGCTAAAGAACAAGCTCTACATCGTGGCGACCGACCTCGACACGGGCCGCTCGGTGAACTTCGGCGATAGCCATCACAACCACGTACCGATCTCGAAGGCCGTGCAGGCGTCCGCCGCCCTGCCCGGCCTGTTCCCGCCCGTGGAAATCGACGGCGACTACTATGTGGATGGCGCCCTGAAGAAGACGCTGCACGCCTCGATCAGCCTGGACGAGAAGTCCGACCTGGTCATCTGCGTCAATCCCATCGTCCCCTTCGACGCCCGCCTGGCACCGCACGGCCACCCCGATACGCGCGACCGTCTGATGCGGGGCGGCCTGCCCGTAGTGCTGTCGCAGACCTTTCGCTCCATCATCCATTCGCGCATGCGTGTGGGCATGCAGAGCTACGCCCACATCTACGAAGGCGCCGACGTGGTCCTGTTCGAGCCCAGCCACGGCGATGAGGAGATTTTCTTCTCGAACGTGTTCAGCTATGCCGACCGCGAGAATATGTGCGAGCACGCCTACCAGCACACGCGGGCCGATCTGCGCCGCCGCGCCGACCAGCTGGCCCCCATGTTTGCCAAGCATGGCATTACGTTGGACCGTACCGTGCTCGAGCAGGAACGATGGCTGTCGCGCAAGGCGCACGACCGCTACTGGGAGCGCTTCGACACGCGGCCGCACCCCACAGAAGGGCTGGACAAGCTCTACTTCGCGCTGGACCAGTTGGACCACTTCCTGCATGCGGAGAGCGAGCGCTAAGCAGCAGTAAAAAGGGGCCTTGCGGCCCCTTTCTCATTCTTCCAGGAAGGTATCGAACGCGGCGACATACGCCGCGTGACGCGCTTCCATCATCTTCAGCAGGCCCGGCACGTCGTCTGCTCGGATGGCAGCCAGGTAGTCCAGCCGCGACGGCGCTTCCAGTGGGCTACCGTCGCGACGACGCAGCAGCTCGGCATAGTAGCGCACGGCGCCCTTGAGATTGGTGTGTATCATCTCCAAGAGCAGCGGGCGGTTGCTATTGGCCAGCAGCACCGTGAAGTATTCCATGATCTTCTCGAGGAAGAACGCCGCGTTCTGGTAGGACTTGGGCGACTCCAACTCGTTGGTGACGCGCTCTAGGCGCTGCAACTGCTCTTCATCGAGAGTCGGCACGGCAATCTTGAATGCAAGCGCTTCGAGCGCATTGCGGATGTCGGCGATATCGCGCGCCTCGGCCAAGCGCAGTCGTGCCACGATGGCACCACGATAGGCAAAATACTCGACCAACCCTTCCATCTGCAGCCGCTGCAATGCCTCGCGTAGCGGGATGGGGCTGACACCGTAGCGATTGGCCAGCTCTACCTGTTTGAGTGGAAAGCCGGGGTGCAGGGTACCGTTGTAGATATCTCCCCGAATCGCCTGAACAATTTTATCGACCAAGGTACTCATATTGTTTTTTCCTGGATGCGTTCAATCTCGCTAAGACGGGCACAACCTTAGGGAACCCCAGATCTTGGTCAGAGGCACCCTTGCTCGCGGAGATGGCTCGCACCGAGACATAGTCACCGCATTCTGTTTGACTCCATGCGCGGTGCTTCCCCCTACTGTCTCGATATCCGACGCCGTGGCCTTATCTGTCGAGCAAAGCACGTCACTCTACCCGATAGCCGCAGGCCGTCACATGGACAATTCCTCTTGAGCGCTGACAAAGTGTAACAAGCCCTGCACCTAGCGTCCCAGGCTTTATCCAGAAAATTTGATGATCAAGCCCCGTCAGGATCGAAACTTCTCCGCACGTCCCGCCCCAAAGCAAGACACCACGACAGCCCAATGCGGATGGATTTGCACGACAACACGTTGCGTCAGGCTGGGAGGTTAAAGTTTGTTCACAATATGCCTCGCGCATAGACGAACAACCAAGTAAGATGATGCTTATAAGCAAGTGAAATTGAATGACGCTCTCATGCCGGATTGGCATGGCAGGTCGCACCGCTTGGGTGAGAGGAAAACGAGAGGTAGCGGTAGCGCATAAGAGCAGGCGCGCTGCCTCATGACGAACCCATATTTGCAAAGACGCGGAAGCGCATGATGAAACTGTTCGAAAAGGTATTCAATCCAAAGGAAATCCGGCGCAAGCTTGGACTGAATCAGCAGGAATTCTGGACCCGCATCGGTGTCACGCAAAGCGGTGGCTCGCGCTACGAGAGCGGCCGCAATATGCCGAAGCCGGTACGCGAGCTGCTCCGTTTGGTCCATGTCGAACAGTTGGATTTGAGCCGCGTACGCCGCGAAGATTTCGAAATCATCGACTATCTGCGCGACAACCACCCCGACCTGTACAAGAGCCTGCAGAAAGCCGTAAAAGCGAAGCAGGAGGCCGAACCGGGCGACAAGGGTCCGACGAACTGATCCGGCTCTGTCGTGGTACGACCTGAACAATAAGAGCGCACATCGGTGCGCTCTTTTGCTTTCAGTCTCTGGCCAGCAGAGGCCCCCTAGAGACTGAGTTTCACACTCAAGCCCAAGGCCTCGATCCGCGCCGCCAGCGCTTGCATCCACTCCTCCGGCGCACGCGCCAGGCGCAGTGCCTCGGGCTGCGTGGAAGGCCGCGCCAAACCGTACAACAGCACACCTGCCGGCTTGGCGTCGGCTTGCGCAGCCTCTGTCAGTACGCCCAGGTAGGCCTCCACCTCCCAGTCGGCTGGCGGCTTGCCGTCGATGGCGAACATGCAGGTCTGTATCCATGTCGTGCAGCGTGCCGTCGCTGCCGCCAGGTGGCGCTTCACCTGCTCCGTCGTCAAAGCAATCTGGTTAACCTCGGAATAGCCCTCCACCGGCGCCCGGTCGAACTTGAACCAGACCTCGCCGTTCAACTCGCGCATCCGCGCTACCGCATCCTGCACCGCCGGCTTATAGAGCTGGCTGCCGTTGGTGATGAGCACCAGCTTGATACTGCCCAGCAGACCATACTTTTCCATCAGCTTCGCCGCAATGGCGATCGCCTCGCCAAACTGTCGGCTGGCCGTGGGCTCCCCGTTGCCCGAGAAGGCGATATCGTTCACGCGCCGCACTTCCTCCGGCACATTGCGCGCCATGAAGTCGCCGTGGACGATGTCGTGCAATAGCGCATCCAACTCTTCTTCCAGCAGGGCCAGATCGATCTCCGGCGCGTTGCCGCGTGTGAGGTCGGGCACCTGGCAGTAGATGCAACGCCAGTTGCAGGCATTGTTTGGATTCAGGTTGATGCCGACCGACACCCCCCCGGCCCGCCGTGACACGACAGGATAGACGTACTGGAAACCAAGGATGTCGCGGCGGTGATCGGTAACGGCGAGCGGGATGACGGCTTTTGCAGGAGTATCGGACACAGTAGTAACTTGGATGATGGGCGGCAGGCAAACGCCCGCCGCAGGCAGCTATTTTTTACGTTTGATGGGAAAAATCAAGACCGGCAGTGGGGCATGGCGTACAACGCCCTCGGCTACGCTACCCAAGAGCAGGTGGTCCAGCCCTGTCCAGCCGTGCGAACCCATGACGATGATATCGGCCGGCCAGCGTCGCGCATCCTCGATGATGGCGTTGGCAATATGGCCGCCCCAGATCTCGATCAGGGCCGTTTCCACTTCCACGCCGTTTTCGCGCATCAGGCTGGCCGCGCTTTCCAGCACCTTGTTGCCCGTTTCACGCAGATTGCTCTGCAGCTCGCCCACATCGACGAACTCCGCGCCACCCCAGGTGAACTGTGCGAGATCGACGACGTGGACAAGCCGCGTCTTGGCGCATTGATCACAGCAGAACTTGGTCGTCTCCAGCAAGGCTTGGCGCGAGGTCTCGCTGTCGTCGACGGGAACATGGATTCGCTTGTACATAAGACCCTCCTTTTTCCCTCACTATAGGCCGCATTTGATGGATCGGGCCTGGCGCGCTTACACTGCATCGCATCCTTAACCATATTTACACCATGGCACGCGTCCAACTCACACTCCCCAACAAGTCCCATTTCTTGACGCAGATCAACATTGGCATCGGCGAGATTAACTACGGTGGACATATGGGCAACGACGCGGCGCTAAGGCTGGTGCACGAGGCGCGCATACGCTTCATACACTCGCTGGGCTTCACGGAATTGGACATCGCCGGCCGCGGAATTATCCTCACCGATGCCGTCCTGGTGTTCAAGGCGGAAGCCTTTTGGGGGGATGAACTGGATGCGTCGCTTGCCGTAGACGATTTCAACAAATACGGTTGTGACTTTTACTACAGACTCACCCGCAAGTCCGACGAACGTGACATACTGCATGCCAAGACTGGCATCCTTTTCTTTGACTACGAAGCGCGTAAGCCCGTAAGCGTGCCGCCCGAATTCCGCGCAGCGCTGGGCTTGGAGATACCAGCAACATGAAGAAATACGCCGCCAACAGCCCAGAAGCCATGGCCCGCCTGCTGATCGTGATGATGATGAGCGACGGCAACCTGGACCCACGTGAGATCGACAGCCTGGAAAAGCTGCACATCTACGACGCGTTGGATATCAGCCGCACGCATTTCATCGAAGTGTTGCATACCTACTGCAACGACCTCTCCGACGAAGCAGACGAAGACGGCCGCATCCGCCTGATCGACCGTACGCGCATCGACCACCTGCTGGAAGACGTGACCGACCCGCCAAAGCAGCTGCTCGTAAGCACCCTGGCGCTCGACCTGGCCAAGGCCGACAAGAGCATCACGGAAAACGAGCTGGCCGTGTTCACCCATATGCTGGACCGCTGGCATTTGACGCTGGCCGATATCGAAGCGGCATTCGCCCGCTGATAGTGCTGGGTTCCCGCCTTCGGCGAGAACGAGGCAATCGTAGCGTTCAATTTGCCGAGTTTGGATAGTTCGCCAGCAGGCGCTTCGGCGCCACTTGGCGCCAACAACGTTCCAAATGTGCAGGTAGTGACTCCGCGTCCAGCTTGTCGAGCCGTGCCAGCATATAGGGATGATTGCGGTAGTGCTCGGTGAAGAAAAATACCTCAGGCGACACGGTCAACAACCATTCGCGCGTTTCCCAATCTGCGTGCAGCACGATGGCCCCGCCATCTTCCTTCAGACGTACCATGAGCTTGCCCGCCACCTTGAGTGCCGGCGTGCCATAGGATGTACCGCGCTCCACGCCCGGTAGCCGCAGCGCCATCTCGCACAACTGCTCGAAGCTGACCGTCATTCCTGCCTTCCCACGCAAGCAATCGTTTGCCGCACCATAGCACCTATCCCTACAATCGCGGCAACCGACGATTGGATTTCACGATGAGCAATACCGCGCGCTTTACCGGTACCGACAACTATATCGCCACGCCCGACCTGATGCTGGCCGTCAACGCCGCC
>JAFAKZ010000556.1 GCA_019234745.1 Burkholderiales bacterium | reverse complement strand
CTATTTCCGTGGCGCGCCAGCTATCGACAAGTTGATCTTCAGTATTACCCCCGACCCCACCGTGCGGGTGCAGAAACTGCACACGGGCGAATGCAGCCTGGTAGAGAGCGTCAAGCCGCAGGATATCGCCGCGCTAAGCCGCGATGCGCGGGTGACCGTACGCGAATACCACCCGCAGTTCACCTCTTTCCTCGCCTTCAATGCGCGCCACAAACCCTTCGACGATGCACGCGTACGTCGCGCACTTAGCCTGGCAATCGACCGCCGCGTGATCGCCCGTGCCGTGTTTGACGGCCATGCCCGGCCCGGCTGGCTGCCTTATGCGCCCGATTCGCTATGGGGTGCACCCGAGGTGGCGGCGCCCGAGCCGGATGCGGAAGCCGCACGTAAATTGTTGTCGGAGGCAGGCTATCCGGATGGCTTTGCGACGACCATCTGGGCCGCGAGTGGTGGGGGGCAGAACAACGCCAACCCGCGTCTCACGGCCGAGCTGATCCAGGCCGACTGGGCGAAGATCGGCGTGCGCGGATCCGTCGTGACTATGGATGCCGCCGAACTGGGCCGGCGCGGGCGCAAGGGTGAGCACGATACGATCATCTCCGGCTGGCGCAACAGCCTGGACCCGGACGAACTGTATGCCAATCTGCTGACCTGCCAGGCGTCGGCCAGCAGCACGGCACACTGGTGCGATGCGGATTTCGACAAGCTGATCGAGGATGCGCGGGAGACACCGGACTTGGCGGCACGTACGCGCGACTACGAGCAGGCGGCGCAGCGCTTCCTGGGTGCCGCACCATGGGCTGTGCTGGCTTATCCGACGGCGGCAGTGGTGTATAGCAGCAAGTTGACGGGGGTCGAGCCGTCTTCGGCCATGCCGTTCAGTTTTGAGCACTTGCGGTGGAAATGATCTGGTTCCATCAAACCCAAGATAGCTGCTGAGTCGGTCAATGCCGCCGCGTCCCAATGGTAGGGCGGGTTCGCGAAGCAACCCGCCCAACGATTTGCGGCGAAGTCGCCAAACAGATGGTACTGATCGGCGCGTAACATAGTCGATTAAGCGGCTCTGCCGCGAGCTTTCGGCGGGTTGCTTCGCGAACCCGCCCTACCATGGCGCTTAGTGCACGATGCAAAGGGCAATCCCGCAACCTACCGAGCAAACAAGGCGCGCAACAATAAGCCCGGCCAATCCCGCTTCCGCAGGGCAGGGCGTTGGTTGAACACATCGAAACCCACCTGCTCGATACGCCGCAAGATGCCATTGCCACCCTGTACAGTCAGGCGGATTTCCAGTCCCAGCCTGCCAGGTAGCGTGCGGCCCAGCGGTGCGCCGCGCATCAGCATGGCGCGGCTGCGGTTCACCTGGAAGCCAAGCAGCGCGCGCCAGGCATCGTTGACTTCGCCCTGCGCGATCTGCGCTTCCGTCACGCCGTAGCTGGCGAGGTCACACTGCGGCAGGTAAACGCGGTCCTTCTTCCAATCAATGGCAACGTCCTGCCAGAAATTGATCAACTGCAGCGCCGAACAGATATCGTCTGACTGGCGGAGTCTTTGCGCATCGGCCAAACCGGCCACGTGCAGCACGATGCGCCCGACCGGGTTGGCTGAGCGGCGCGAATAATCCAGCACCTCGTCGAAGTCCGCATAGCGTGTCTTCACCACGTCCTGGCTGAAGGCGTCGAGCAGGTCGACGAACAGTTGCACGGGCACGCGGTGCGGCATGATCACTTCGTTGCGGAGGTCGACGAAGAGCTGGGTGTTGGGTTGCGCGCCGGCTTCGATGCGGCGTAGTTCCTGGCGATAGGCGTCCAACAGGGCCAAGCGCTCGGCCGACGTGCGCTCGCCCTCGTCGGCAAAGTCATCTGCGCTGCGCGCGAAGCGATAGACGATGTGGATGGGCCGGCGCATGGCCGGTGGGAGGAGGACGGATGCGACCGGGAAGTTCTCATAATGGTCGACTGCGTAGGAATCTGCTTGCATGGCGGGCGAATTATAGCGACGCTATAGGGAGGCTCTGCAAATGTTCGTAGATCAGCATGTCAGCGCCCCGCCCGGGAAACCCGGGCGCTTGTGGGTAGTGAAATATCAACGGTTCCATCGCTGATTGATTCCACTCCCCCCGCCCTCGCCGCCGCGAGGGGGCCTCGCTGACGCTCGTCAGCGGATTTTCTGCAGAAGTTTCATGTCGTCCCGGGCGTTACCGCGCCGTTGCATCAGAGAGTTCCATGGATACCGTCAAATCATTTATCTCGCTGCTGGTGCTGATCAATCCGATCGGTGCGCTGCCCGTGTTCATCAGCCTCACGGCCAACCAGAGCATGCGCGACAAGAAGCGCACCATCCGCATCGCCTCGCTGGCCGTGGCGAGCCTATTGATCGGCACCGCCCTGGTCGGTAGCTCGGTGCTGGAATTTTTCGGCATCGGCATCG
>JAFAKZ010000401.1 GCA_019234745.1 Burkholderiales bacterium | reverse complement strand
GCGATGCCGTGTACGCCCGTCGTACCCTTGATGGTGCCGACGAGCTTGTCCGTCTGCGTGTCGATGACTTCCGTCTGCGTGGCGTGCGACACATAGAGCCGGTGCGCGGCGCTGTCCATGTAGACATAGTCCCAGCGCGTTTCGCCGGCGATGGCGATCTTGTCGACCACCTTGTAGGCGGGGATGGCGGCAGCGACGTTAGCAGCGAGCAGCAAGAGGCCGAGTTGTTTCATCGATACTCCAGGAGTAAGTAGCTTGGAAAAGTGGCATACCGTAGCACGCCACCTTGTCAAAACCGTGAAGGCATCTTGGGCTTAGGCGGCGGTTTCGGCCAACACGCTTATCAGATACTTGCCGTAGGCATTCTTCTTCAGCGGCTCGGCCAGTTGCTCCAGCTGCGCCGAGCTGATCCAGCCCTGGCGGTACACAATCTCCTCCGGACAGCACACCTTGAGGCCCTGGCGTGCTTCCAGCGTCTGGATGAAGGAGCTGGCTTCCAGCATGGATTCGTGCGTGCCCGTATCGAGCCAGGCATAGCCGCGGCCCATGGTCTTCACCTTGAGCGCACCCAGCTGCAGATAGGTGTCGTTGACCGTGGTGATTTCCAGCTCGCCACGGGCGGACGGCTTGATCGTCTTGGCGATTTCCACTACGCGATTGTCGTAGAAGTAGAGGCCGGTGACGGCGAAGTTGGACTTCGGCGCCTTGGGCTTCTCCTCGATACTCACAGCGCGGCCCTGGGCGTCGAATTCCACCACGCCATAGCGTTCAGGGTCCGTTACGTGGTAGGCGAACACGGTGGCACCTTCGCCGTCGCGGTTGGCATCCTGCAGCATGGTGGCGAAGTCGTGGCCGTGGAAGATATTGTCGCCCAGCACCAGTGCCACGGGCGAATCGCCGATGAATTCCTCGCCGATGATAAAGGCCTGCGCCAGGCCATCCGGGCTCGGCTGCACCGCGTAGGTCAGCTTGATGCCCCACTGGCTACCGTCGCCCAGCAGTTGCTGAAAGCGCGGCGTGTCCAAGGGCGTGGAGATGATCAGGATGTCGCGAATACCCGCCAGCAAGAGCGCCGACAGCGGGTAGTACACCATTGGCTTGTCGTAGATGGGCAGCAGCTGCTTGGAGACGGCGATGGTAGCCGGGTACAGGCGGGTGCCGGAGCCTCCGGCCAGGATAATGCCCTTACGTTCTTGCATCGTGAAACCTCAGAAGTTCGATGTAGTCGTGGTGCAGGAAGGGCGGCAAGCCGCCCCCGCTATCACACCACTTCGGAGCCGTATTGCTTTTCCACCCAGGCGCGGTAACCACCGCTCACCACGTTCTCTACCCAGGCCATATGCGTCAGATACCAGGACACCGTCTTGCGAATGCCCGTTTCGAAGGTCTCGGCCGGTTTCCAACCCAGTTCCTTTTCGATCTTGGTCGCGTCGATGGCATAGCGACGGTCGTGACCAGGGCGGTCCGTGACGTAGGTGATCTGATCCGTGTAGGACTTACCGTCATCGCGCGGGCGCATCTCGTCCAGCAGGGCGCAGATGGTCTTCACGACCTCGATGTTCGGCTTCTCGTTCCAGCCGCCCACGTTATAGGTCTCGCCCAGGCGACCGGCTTCCAGCACGCGGCGGATGGCCGAGCAGTGGTCCTTCACATACAGCCAGTCGCGCACCTGCATGCCGTCGCCGTAGATGGGCAATGCCTTGCCCTTCACCGCGTTGAGGATCACGAGCGGAATCAGCTTCTCGGGGAAGTGGTAAGGGCCGTAGTTGTTCGAGCAGTTCGTCGTCAGCACGGGCAGGCCATAGGTATGGTGCCAGGCGCGTACCATATGGTCGCTTGCCGCCTTGGACGCGGAATAAGGGCTGTTCGGCTCGTAGCGGTTCGTCTCGCGGAAGGGCTCGTCGGCCGGCGTCAGCGACCCGTAGACCTCGTCCGTCGACACATGCAGGAAGCGGAAAGCCGCCTTGGGTGCCTCGGCCAGGCCGTTCCAATACTCGCGCGTCGATTCCAGCAGGTTGCAGGTGCCCACCACATTGGTCTGGATGAAATCCATGGGGCCGTGGATGGAGCGGTCGACGTGCGACTCGGCCGCGAAATTGACGATGGCGCGTGGCTGGTAAGTGGCCAGCAGGCGGCCCACCAGTTCGCGGTCGCCGATATCGCCACGCACGAAGATATGGCGAGGGTTGTCTGCCAGCGAGCTGAGCGTATCGAGGTTGCCGGCGTAGGTGAGCTTGTCGAGGTTGACTACTGTCTCATCGTGGGCGGCGAGCCAGTCGAGTACGAAGTTGCCGCCAATGAATCCGGCTGCGCCGGTTACGAGAATCGTCATGGAAGGAAAATCCGCTGGGGAGGAGTCGATTGGACAATGAAAACGGCATTTTATCCCGTTGCTCCGTGAAACGGCTGTGAAATGACCGTATTTGCTAGCTGTAATGCCGTGCTTACAACGCAAATCGG
>JAFAKZ010000279.1 GCA_019234745.1 Burkholderiales bacterium | reverse complement strand
CGAAGTCGGGTCGATGAACATGATATAGATGCCGGCCTTGCCGCTGGTGCTGTTGAAACCGTTGCCGAACATGACGGCCCATTTGCCGTTGTGCAGGCGACGGATCTGCGGCGTGCCGTAGGTCTGGCCCAGGTTGGACAGGGACGCGTTGGTATTGTCCCACTCGCCGATGACGAGGCTGCTGGCATTGGATTCCGCGAAATTCGCCGGATTGGTGATGTCGAGCGCATAGATCGCGTTGCCGCCCCTGCCCAGTCCGCCGACCAGCCAGGTATGCCAGCTATTGTTGTAGAACAGGTCGTCGGTCGTCGGCGTGGCGTCGACGAAGTAGTTGTGCCCATAGTTAGGCGATGCGTAGTCGAGCCCCGGCGACGAGCTGTTGTGGATTGTATTGACGACAGCGTTCGGCATGTAGGCCAGCACCTCCATGCCGTCGTTCGGCGTAGGGCTGGTACTGACGTAATTGCCGCTGGCATCGTAGGAACCCGTCCTGAAGCCGTGCAGCAAGCCATCGTTGGAACCCGCATAAACCACGTTCAGTCGCGTGGCATTGGCCGTCTGGAAGCTGCCATAGGTCGCTGCCAGGGGGGCATTTTCCGGGATGGTGATTGGCGGGACGGCGGTGGCATAGAGTGCGTCGACCCAAGTGCTGCTGGTTGAACCCGAGGCGCTTGGGTAGTTGAGGCCGGGCGACCCTACCCAGACGGGGCTGGAGTCGACAATGTCGCCCAGCACGCTGTTACGGTCGCGATACAAGCCTGCGCCGCTGGTCGTCAATTCGTTGGTGCGATCGCCGCGCAGGAAAGCGAGACGGGTCGCGCCATTGCTGTCGTCGTTCAGCGCCGTCTTCTGGGCCGTCGACAGACTGGCCCACTCCAACGGTATCCCGCTCGCCGACGTAGGGTTCCAGGTAAGCATCGTACGGTTGGCGGGGGCTTCCGCCGTGCCGCTGGTGGCCCCTGTGCTGGCGCAGGCGCCGCCGGTCAGCGTGCAGGAACCATCCCATGTCGCCGTCGGATTGATGGTGACGACGCCCGTCGTGGCGTTGACCTGCAGGTAGCTCGACGTCAAGGTGCCCCACCAGTTGTCCGAGTGGTAACCCGCCAGGTAGACCTGGGTACTGGTGCGCACCTGTCCCGACTGCTGCTGGTTGACACCGGCCGAGCCGGAGGACTGCTCGCTCGGCGTCGCCTGGAAGCACAGGATTTCGTGCACGTTGTCGCTGCCGCCCGTCGAACCGGTAAAGCCGAACAGGAAGTACTGCGGCAACGGTCCGTTGGAAGACGTTATCAATTGGTTGGTGATGACCGATTGGTAGGCGCCGCCGTTCCAGCTGTACCAGAAGCTCAGATAACCGTCCGTCGTCAACTTCAGCTTGTAGCTGATGGGTTTGGCTGCCCCGCGTGTAGTCGCCGACTCGCTGGCAATGGGGGTCGACGCGGGCAGAACCTGGTACGCATTCGGAATGGGTGCGTAGTTCGAGAACGCTGGCAGCTGGGTCCCAGAGGAACTCCAGCTTCCGTTGCTATAGTTCTGCACATAGCCAGTCTTGCAGGTCGCCCGCACGCCCGCCTCCTGGGTAGAGGAACTTGAAACGTTATAGTTGCCCGGGTATTGCTGGTTGAGCCAAGTCCAGGACACATTCCCAGCACCGCGCAAGCCAATCCGCCCAGGCTGATAGCCATAGCCCGTGGTGGTGTTGTCGCCCTGGTTGAGGAAGTTGCCGTATTCGTCAATCCCCAGCCCAAGATAGCCGCCGATGACACCATCGGCCGTCGGATTGGTATTTGAACACGAGTAGCCGAGCGAGCCCCCCGTCGCACCAGTCGAAGCGACCTGGCTGGCAGTCTTGTTGCCCAGGCCTACCTGGGTGCCATCGGCGAGAAAGAAGCTGATCCCGTCCGCGCCATGCCCGCCGTTGTTGTCGCCGCCGTAGGTGACCGTGGTGAACGTGGCTTGCAGACCCTGATTCGACGGGAAGGCGAAATTGGAAACAATGGCGCCGCGCTGCTGATAATCCGCGTTGGTTAGGCGCAGCGCGCCACTGCCCGCGGCATCGGGCAGTCCGCCAACCTGCGACTTGCTGAACAAGGCGTAATAGTTGGACAAGGTTGACGAGCAGCCAGAGATGTTGGTATCCGTGGAGAGCAGGCAGAGCGAGGTCTTGCTTGCGCACGTATTCGCGGAATTGGCGGTGCCCGCCGTCAGGCAGGCGCCGTTGTAGGCAAGCCAGCTATTGCCGGCCGTCGCGCCCGTAAAATTGTCCGTCACAACGACCGCGGTAACCGAGGTGCTCGCAAACAATGCCGCGATCGAGACGGCCAGGATCGTTGCAGTCGGTTTGAACTGTGCAATAGGCTTCATGTCAATGCGCTCCCAGGTCCTTGGTCTTGGAACTCAGCTTGTAGATGGTCTGGACCACGGCGACGGACGACTGATTGCCTCCGTAGGCGAATGCCGTGACCT
>JAFAKZ010000138.1 GCA_019234745.1 Burkholderiales bacterium | reverse complement strand
CGATGATTGCAGCAAGCGCAGCTGGCAGCGCCAGCTTGCGTCGCCCTGTCGCCGCGGCAGATACGGGGATAGGCGACGCCTGCTCGGGCATTCCGGCAGTCGCCGCCGGTGCTTCAACTTCCATCTTGGGCACTTCCGGCTCCGCAGGAGGGGGCACGGCAAGAGCTTCGACCGCTGCCACCAGCCGGTAGCCACGGCGCGGAACAGTGGCGATATAGCGTGGCTGCCTGGCGTCATCACCCAGGAGGCGGCGTAGTGCCGTCACCGCCTGGTACACGGAATCGGGCGTCACCACCACGCCAGGCCATGCTTCGTCCAGCAACTGGTCGATGCTCACGACCTCGCCCGCGTGCTCGGCCAGGCAGGTCAAGAGGCGCAGCGTGCGTGCTTCGAGTCGCACGACCTCGTCTCCGCGAGCCATTTCACCGTCCGCAGGCCGGACCGTCCATTCTCCGATTCGAAGCACGTCACGCATCACGATTTCCAATGAACAGCGCGTAGGGCGCAATTGCGAAGCATTGCGCCGCAGGGCAATGCCGGGCGCGTCGATAGTCCATGTGGGGGAGTTTCGTGGAACGCCGAGGTGCGCGCAATATGCTTTGTCGGTAGTTTACCTGCGTGCGGCGCAATGCTTCGCAATTGCGCCCTACTACTGCTGCTCCCACCTAGGCTACACGGCTACAAGTTCACCAATAAAAACGGCCGCAACTACGGCCGTTTTCCTTGCGCGGACAGTACGCTTAGACAATATCCAGGTGATCCAGTCCAGCCAGAATATCCTTACCCTTGGATTCCTTCGATTCCAGCTTGATGCGCAGGCGCAAGTCGTTGACCGAATCGGCGTTGCGTAGCGCATCTTCATAGCTGATCTTGCCCTGCTCATACAGGTCGAACAGCGCCTGGTCGAAGGTCTGCATGCCCAGCTCGCGGCTCTTCGACATGATTTCCTTGATCTCGTGCACCTCGCCCTTGAAGATCAGGTCGGAGATCAGCGGCGAATTCAGCATCACTTCCACGGCGGCGGCACGGCCCTTGCCCGTGCGTAGCGGAATCAGGCGCTGCGAGATAAAGGCCTTGAGGTTGAGCGAGAGGTCCATCAGCAGCTGTGCCCGGCGCTCTTCCGGGAAGAAGTTGATGATGCGGTCCAGCGCCTGGTTGGCGGAGTTCGCGTGCAGCGTGGCCATGCACAGGTGGCCCGTTTCCGCGAAGGCGATGGCGTAGTCCATGGTATCGCGGTCGCGGATTTCACCGATCAGGATGACGTCGGGCGCCTGGCGCAGCGTGTTCTTGAGCGCAGCGCCCCAGCTGTCCGTATCCACGCCGATCTCGCGTTGCGTGACGATGCAGTTCTTGTGCTCGTGCACATATTCCACCGGGTCTTCGATGGTGATGATGTGGCCGTAGCTGTTCTCGTTGCGGAAGCCGATCATGGCCGCGAGCGAAGTCGATTTACCGGAACCCGTACCACCGACGAAGATCACAAGGCCTCGCTTGGCGAGCGCCACGTCCTTGAGCACGGGCGGCAGGCCCAAGTCGTCAAATTTCGGGATTTCGGTGGTGATCGTCCGCATCACAAGGCCGATGCGGCTCTGCTGCTGGAAGGCGTTTACACGAAAGCGGCCAATGCCGCCCGGGGCGATCGCGAAGTTACATTCCTTCGTCGCTTCGAACTCCTCGGCCTGGCGGTCGTTCATCACCGCACGGGCGAGTTCCTTGGTGTGCTGCGGCGACAGCGCCTGGCTGGAAACCGGCGTGAGCTTGCCGTCGATCTTCATCGCCGGCGGGAAGTCTGCGGTAATGAACAAGTCCGATGCATTCTTCTGCCGCATCAATCGCAGCAGGTCGTGCATGAATTTTGTTGCCTGTTCCTTTTCCATGGTGTGCCTCGATACTGTCGTGAACTGGGGTCTGTTGACGTTTGTTTAGCGGATCGCGTTTGCCCGGATTTGGGCGTGACGTTGTTGCGACTCGCTTACTTAGCCCGCTAAGCCGCGCTCGTCGCGCCTAGTCCTGCCCCAAAACTCGGACCGGCGCGACCGGTAAACAAACGTCAATAGACCCTAGTGCAGGTATGCTCCCAGCCTACCACTTTGCATGAACAATGCCAGCGCGCGCCCTGCGCGGCTGGCCTTTCCCTGCCAGTCGGTTACTTGAAGTTGTCCGGGTTCGCCGCCTTGCCGCGTGCTTCCTGGTTCGTGATGATGTTACGACGCACGAGG
>JAFAKZ010000294.1 GCA_019234745.1 Burkholderiales bacterium | reverse complement strand
GGCCTCTATGTGCGCGAGCTGGATGGCGCCGTGGCGCACCTGAAGCGCGTCTCCTTCGATGGCCGCGACGTACACCAGGTCCCAGTGCCGTTCGAGGGCAATCTGTTCCTCGCCGCGACGGATGCACGTGAAGCGGGCGCCCTGTTCAACACCCAGGGCTGGACGCAGGCGCCGGAAATCGTCCACTACGACCCGAAGACGGACAAGTCGGAAGACACGGGCCTGATCCCGCCGTCCAAGCTCGACACCTCAGCGCTGGAGTCGAAGGAAGTGTTCGCCACCAGTTACGATGGTACGCTCGTGCCCCTGTCGTTGATCTACCGCAAGGGTCTGCAGCTGGACGGCAGCCACCCGGTGATACTGGAAGGCTACGGCAGCTACGGCATCACGCTCGACCCCTTCTACAACCCCACGCTGCTCGCTTGGGCCGAGCACGGCGGCATCTTCGCCTTTGCCCATATCCGTGGCGGTGGCGAGTACGGTGAGGATTGGCACAATGCCGGCCGCAAGCTCACCAAGATGAACACGATCCAGGACTTCATCGCCTGCGGCCAGTTCCTGGTCGACCAGCACTATACGGCACCCAAGCTGTTGGCCGGCCTGGGTGGCAGCGCCGGTGGCATCACGGTGGGCGGCGCGCTGACCTGGCGGCCGGATCTGTTCGGCGTGATCCTGGACGAAGTTGGTATGTCCGATACCCTGCATATGGAACTGGAGCCGAATGGCCCGCCCAATGTGCCGGAATTCGGCAGCACCAAGACGGAAGACGGCTTCCATGCCCTCTACGCCATGGGCGCCTATATGCATGTGCACGACGGCGTGCCTTACCCTGCCACCATGTTCGTAACGGGCGCCAATGACCCGCGCGTGGCGCCCTGGCATATGGCCAAGATGGCGGCACGCACGCAGGCAGCCACGACCAGCAAGCGCCCCGTGCTCTTGCGCGTGGATTACGACGCCGGCCACGG
The DNA here is from genome assembly GCA_019234745.1 of Burkholderiales bacterium. Lineage (GTDB taxonomy): Bacteria > Pseudomonadota > Gammaproteobacteria > Burkholderiales > Chitinimonadaceae > JAFAKZ01. The sequence continues at coordinate 13,302 of JAFAKZ010000294.1, read as the reverse complement.
CATCGGATCCACGCAATCGCAGCGCGAGATCGAGCTGGCCGACCAGTGGGCCTTCGCGCTGTGGCAGATGGGCGACCCGGCCTTCCAGCCTGTAGCCAAGCAGTAAAGGGCTTCCAAGACCATCAAGCCCGGCCTCGCGCCGGGCTTTTTCGTGGCCGTTCGTCCTGTAAATATTAGGCGTGACCCTGTTAATGCCTCATTCAGCGACAGACGCGCAAGCTTGGCAGCACGGTTGCGGACGTGCCGTGGCGCAGGGCGGAGCTTGCGTTTCTCCGTCGCACGCGCAGTACGTACAAGGCACAGCGACCTCTGCCAAGAAAGAGAGTTCGACCATGAGCCATACCATTCCTAGCCGTACAGCTACGCTGATTCTCGCCGCCACGTTGGCGACCGCGGCGCCGTTCGCCCAGGCCGAAATGGTCACGACCGAGCACGCCGTTTCCTCCCAGCAGGTGCAGGAAGGACGTGAAAAGATCCGCGCTTTCCTCGACCGCGCCGAAATGCGCGACCGCCTGCAGGCCATGGGTGTCAATGGCGCCTTGGCCCAGACCCGTGTCGACGCCCTGAGCGACGATGAGGTCATGGCCATGTCGCAACGTATCGATGCCCTGCCGGCGGGTGGTTTCCTCGGTAGCACGGACGTTGTGATCATCCTGCTCGTCGCCATCCTCGTGGTGCTGGCGGTATAAACCATGGAAGTTCCAGCCTGGCTATGGGCGGGCACATTGCTGCCCGCCCTGTTCGGCTGCGCTACGCCGCAGGTCGACAGCCTGCGCGCGCAGACGCCAGCCGATCTGCCGCGCAGCATCGCCTTGCGCGACGTGCCCTTCTTCGCCCAGGAACAGTATCAGTGCGGCCCAGCGTCCCTAGCCGGGCTGCTCGACCGCACGGGCCTCACGCTGACGCCGGAGGACCTGGTACCCCAGGTCTACCTGCCGGCGCGCAAGGGTGCACTGCAGGGGGAGATGCTGGCTGCCACGCGGCGCCAGGGTCTAATTGCCTATGAGCTGGCGCCGCAGCTGGAAGCACTGCTGCGAGAGCTGGCCGCGGGCCACCCCACCTTGGTGCTGATGGATGCGGGGCTTACACCCATCACGCGCTGGCACTACGCGGTGGCCACGGGCTACGACCTGGACCACGACGCGATCGTACTGAATTCGGGGCAAACCAACGGGCAGGTGATGAGGCTTGAGCGCTTCGAACGTGGCTGGCGCGCATCCGGCTACTGGGCAATGCTTGCCATTGCGCCGGACGAACTGCCGGCGACGGCGCGCGAGCTGCCATATGTGAAGGCGGCGGCGGCGCTGGAGCGCAGCGTACCGGCTAGGGCGCAGATCGCCTACCGCACGGCGCTGACGCGCTGGCCCGATAGCGAAGGCGCCCTTATTGGCCTGGGCAACCTGGCCTATGCGGCGCACGACAGGGTCGCCGCCATCGAAAACTATCGCCGCGCGACGGCGGCCCATCCTGATGCGGCCGACGCCTGGAACAATATGGCCCTCGCCCTATGCGACGACGGCCAGGGCAAGGACGCGCAAACGGCCGTCCAGGCCGCCATCGCGCACGGTGGCGCCCATGTCGACGCCTATCGGCGCACAGCGCAGGATATTGCTGCGCGCTGCGCCACGCCATCCAAATGACGGCCTTTCGCGTTTGCTGGCTTGCGGCTTATGAGGCGCTGGCCAGCAGCAACTCAACGGCCCTGGTAGTTGATGACGGTACCGTTGAGCAGCGTAACCCGCTTGGGTAGCCATTCGATTGAATAGGCATCCGGGCCGAGCAGGGCGTCGTTTCTCTGGGGCGGCTTGCTGGCGCATTGCACGGACTGCGTGCCGTGCGCGGGCAGCTGCATGCTGTCGGTCTTTACTTCGCAATCGGCGATCGAGAGGGACATCGGCTGGCGTTCGCCGCGGTAGAGGCTGACATAGCCGTCGAAGCCGCCCACCGTATTGTCCGAGCTATTCTTGACGTCAAAAGTCAGCACCAGGTAGGGGTGGACGGGCATAAGCGGCAGGATGGCGCCGCGTGCATCGTAATCGATGCCGTTGCGCTGAAAATAGACGCCGCGGCGCTGCTCCGCCAGTTCCTTGATCTCTAGCCCGGTCAATGTCAGGTCCACTTTGTCGCGTAGCGGTGCGTAGTCCGCGTCTTGCGCAGCCTTGTGCTCTGCGTAGTGGCTCACCATGTCCTGTTGCGCGGCCTTGAAAGTGTCACGCTGCTTGCGCTCGAACGCGATGGCGTCGGCAAAGGTCTTTGCCTTGAAATCCTCCGGTTGCAGCACGTTTTCCAGGCCCAGGAAAGCTTGCTCGTTGGCGGGCTTGGTGCCGTCGCGCCGCTGCAGATACTCGACGACCAACTCGCGGTCCGCCGGGTCTAGCCGGTCCAGCTTTGGCTGCAGCGAATGCCAGTCGCTACCTGCTGCGGGGATGGCCGCATGATGCGGGTCCAGTTTGTACCAGGTCATGAAAGCCGCTACCAGCACGACAGCTGCGATACCAAGGTGCTTGCCCAGTCGACGCGTGCCACCGTCGTCCTCATCGACATCATGCGTCGATGGCGTTGGCATCGGCGCGGCAGCCGTCGATTGGCGTAATTGCTGCACCTTGGCATAGGCCACGCCGCAGCTGGGGCATTGCCAGTCGGGGGCGGATTCCTGCGGTTTGCGTTGGTATTCGCACTTCGGGCATGTAATCACGGCATTCCTCCATAACGTATAGCGCCATCAGATCGCTTCGGACCTGTCCCCGTTGGTCAGGCCCGGAGAGCGACTATACCTTGAATGTTTCAATCGGGAGCGGGGTGTCTCGAGCCATTTGCGGTGCGCACGATATCGCCGACAGGAGCCGGTAGCGGCAAGCAGCGTCCTGATGCACACTTGCCGCTTCTACCATACGTTTGCGAAAAGCCTGACGCTGCTGCCGCAGCTACTTCGTTGCGTCGCCCGACGCCGTCTGCATGAAAGATTGTACGATGCCGCCAGCCACCGCAAAGTCCAGGGTATTCATCGCCTGCTCCAGCGCGATGAAGCTTGGACCATCCAGCCTGGCCTGCAAGCCGCCGCGCAGTTCGTCGTAGTGCTTGCAGGCGGCCACGTCCTGTTCTCCCAGCAGATCGACGAACCGCTGTAACTCATCGGGCGTAAGTCCGGCGGGTGCGGCTGCGACGTCGTCACTTTGCTGCTCGGCCAGCCAGTGCGACATCTCTTCCAACAGCGCGGCCAGCCGGTGCTTGATGGCAGGCAGGGCCGCTTCGACCGTAGGGCCGTCCTGGCGCAGGATGGCCTGCTCCATGCGCTGCAGGGTGGCGATGAATTCGGGCGTGGCGAAGGTACCGAGCGAACCGCGCAGGGTGTGGAACACGCGCGCGGCGTCCTGATGCCGTCCCTGCTGCCAGGCGGTCAGCGCCTCGTCGATGGGCGTGGTGCCGAGCGCCAGTTCGCTGCGCAGTACATTGATCACGGCCCGCCGCATGGCCGGGTTTTCGCTGCCCAATGTACGCAGGCGCTGCAGATCCACGGGGGCTACGACCTCGCCGAGCCGCGTGCCGCTCTTGGCGCCGGCACCCGCCTGCTTGCGCGCGGCGATGCCGGGCAGATGGCGTACCATGGTGGCCAGCATCGTCTCCCATTCGATGGGCTTGGCGATGAAGTCGTCCATCATTGCCGCAATGCACTGCTCCCGTTCAGACGCCATGACGCCCGCACTCATGGCCAGGATGGGTGTGTCGACGTTCAGCTCCTGGCGCAGTACGCGGGTGGCCGTGATGCCATCCATCACGGGCATTTGCACATCCATCAGGATGATGTGGAAGCGCTGCCCACCTTGCCGTAACAGGTCGACTGCCTCCTGGCCGTGTTGGGCAACATCGACGCTGGCGCCGGCGTATTCCAGCATGCCGCGCGCCACCACCTGGTTGAGCGCATTGTCCTCCACCAGCAGCACGTGCACGCCGGCCAGCGGGCGCTCACGTGTGGAGGGTGGCGTCGCCGTCAGGGCATCGGGGAAGGTGCGTTCCTGCCTTTGCACCAAGGCCTCGTGCATGGTGTCGAACAGGTTGGACGGTGTGATGGGCTTGATCAGCACGGCATCGGCCGGCGTGTCGCCTTGTGCCTGCATTGCGCGGGTGTGACCGAAGGCGCCGACCATGATCACGACAGGCATGCTGGCTTTGTCCATGGCCGATGCCTGCAGTAGGTTGCGGATGCGCCGCATGGTGTCGACGCCATCCAGACCCGGCATCTGCCAGTCGACCAGCACGACGTCGTAGCGACGACCGGCCGCCAGCTCAGCAGCCAGTCGCTCGCAGGCGGCTATGCCGGAAGCCACCGTATCGGCCTGCCAACCCCAGCCCGCTACTGTCTTGCCGATATAGCTGCGGCTCGTTTCGTTGTCGTCCACGACAAGAAGGCGCAGCTGCGCCAATGCACGTTGCGAGCGTGCGGCGGTAGAGGTTGGCGGCACCGCGAAGGGCAGGCGCAGACAGAACACGCTGCCCTCGCCGGGTCGGCTGTGCACCGTCAAATCTCCCCCCATCAGTTCCGCCAGCTGGCGCGATATAGCCAGGCCCAGGCCCGTGCCGCCGAAGCGCCGCGTGGTGGAGGCGTCTGCCTGGGTGAAGGCGCTGAATACCTTGGACTGCTCCTCCTCGTTCATGCCTATGCCGGTGTCGCGCACCTCAACACGCAGGTGCACGGTATCGCCCATCTCACCTTCCTTGACCACCAGCACGGCCACCTCACCGTGCTCGGTGAATTTGATCGCATTGCCGACCAGGTTGACCAGTATCTGCTGCAGGCGCAGGGCGTCGCCCACCAGGTGCTGTGGCACATCCGGTTCCACGCCTATGGCCAGTTCCAGCTCCTTGTCGCCCGCGTTTACCGTCATGACGGTAGCCAGCGTGTTCAGCACGTCGCTCAGGCGGAACAGGGTAGGCGCCAACTCGAGGCGGCCGGCTTCGACCTTGGAGAAGTCCAGCACATTGTTCAGGATGCCCAATAAGGATTGGCCGGAGCTGCGGATCATGTCGAGGTAGCGCTTTTGTTCGGGCGACAGGGGCGTGTTGTCGAGCAGCTGCGCCATGCCCAGCACGGCGTTCATGGGTGTGCGGATTTCGTGGCTCATATTGGCCACGAAGGCGCTCTTGGCCCGACTCGCCGCCTCCGCTAGCTCACGTGCCTCAGCCAGCTCCCGTTCGCGTGCCTTTTGTGGCGTGATGTCGCGCATGATGGTGGAAAGCTGCTCCGGCTCGCCCTTGGCGTCTCGATGCAGCATCAGCACCTGCGACACGGGTACCTCGTGGCCGTCGCGATGCAGCACCGCGTTCTCGGCGTACCAGACGCCCTCACGCAGCACGGTGGGCAGGCCCTGCTCCAGCACGAGCCGGCCTGCCCACTCAGGATGCATGTCGCGGATATGCATCTTCGTCAGGTCGGTGTCGTCCGGCAGGCCCACCATGCGCCGCGCCGCGACATTGTGGAACAGCAATCGTCCTTGCATATCGGCCACGCCCACAAAGTCGGGCGAGCTGCTGAGTATGTCGAGCAGCCGATTCTGCATCTGCCGGTCGTGCTTTTGCTGTGTCAGGTCGCTGGCGATGCTCAGGTAGCCTACGATGTTGCCCGTTGAGCCGCGAATGGCCGTGACGGTGGCCTGTACCGGCAGGGTGCTGCCGCCCTTGCGTACATAGGTCCACTCGCGTGTTTCCGGCCGGCCGCGGCAGGCCATGACGAAGAAGGTGGCGAGGCCGGCCACTTCATAGCCAAGCTGCTGGCTCAGCTCGTGCCCGTGCTGTTCCGCTTCTGTCGCGAGGTGTATGGCGCTCAGCGTCTGCAGGTCGACCATTTCTTCGGCGCGATAGCCCAGCATGCGCTCGGCCCCGATATTGAACACCTTGATCGTGCCGGACCAGTCCGTGGCGATGATGGAAAACTCGCTGGCGGCGTCGAGCAGTGTGCCGAAGCGGATTTCCGACTCGGTGAAGGCTTGCGACAGCTTGCTTGCTTGCGCGCGCACCTCTTCGCGCGACAGGGTGAGGCTGCGCCCGGCCAGGAAGGCGAGCAGGCTGATCAACGCGCCCCCCAGCAAGGTCATGACGGACTTCTGTCTATCCACCTCCGACTCGAAGCCGGGCCGCGTGACGATGTCCATGGTCCATACGTGGTCGCCCGAGCGAATACGCCGCATGGTGTGCAATGCGTTGGGGTAGGCCCCGTCGTCGTGCTCGGCGGCGTCCTTGCTGCTGTACAGCTGGCTGTCCGGGCCCGGCCGTTCGCCGTCGCGGATGGTCAGTGCGATGTCGGGCGTGGCCGGCCCAAGCAGTCCGGCCATGAAGTCGTTCATGCGGAACGGGCTGTACACATAGCCTTCCAGGTTTGCCCGCCGCTGCGCCACCGTCGCGGTAGGCGTCCCGTGCCGATACACAGGCAGGAAGATCAGGAATCCGGGCTGTACGGCGCTGTCTGTCTCCTGCACCAGGGTGACCTTGCCCGACATGGTCACTCGTCCGGTATCGCGTGCATGTGCGATCGCCGCATGACGTACCGGTTCCGATTCCATGTCGTAACCCAATGCCCGCACATTGCGAGCATTCAGTGGCTCGATGTAGACGACAGCCGTGTAGTCGTCCCGTATGCCGCTCGGGTGGATGGCGATGGACGAATAGTAGCCGGCATTGAGCTTCGCCTCGACGGCGCCGCGCTGTGCCGGTGTGAAGTGCTCGGCGTAACCGATACCCTGGATTCCCGGATAGGTCTGGTCGATCTGCAGCGTCTGCACGAAGGCTCGCCAGTCATCGCGGCTGATCTCCGGCTTGACCGCGAACAGGGCTTGGCTGCTGCGTAGGGTCTGGGCGTAGTCGATCAGGCGATTCTCCAGGCGCAGGGTAACGTCGTCGACCAGCCCTTCGAAGCGCTCGTGCGCACGCCGTTCTGTCGCCGACGCGATAAAGTGCCAGGCCACAATGGTCGCGCCCAGGCCGATCAGCATGGCGGACCAGTGGACGAGCAGGTCGCGCGCGTGCAGTTCGGCGAACGACAGATAGCCGGCGCGTACGCGCTGGGCCAGGTCCGACACCAGCAAGAGGCTGCTGATGCTGCACAGTGCGACGAAGCTCTGCAGGGTGAGCAGCGATTCGTTGAGCGTACCCGTGGCGAAGGGTCCGATGCCGTGCGTGGTGCGTAGGAAGGCGACTGTGCAGATCGTGACCACGGTGAACGCGGCGATGCGCTGCCCGAAGCGGTAGGCGCTCCATAGGAGGCAGGGAATCAGCAGCAGCACGGTTAGTCGGCTGGCCGTGCCGTTCAAGGCCTGGCCTCCGAACACCAGCCACAGGACAGCCGCTAGTACGGCGGCCGACGCTAGGTGTTCCGCCAAGCTGCGCCGGGGCCACTGCGGATCTGAGCGGCGCGCCCAGACCAGTAGCAGGGGTGTGAGCACCAGCACGCCGGTCACGTCGCCCAGCCACCAAGTGGTCAAGACGGCGTATTTCACCGCGGCCGGCACGATGCCGCCAATGATCAGGCTGCTCGTCCCACACGCAGCGCTGATGGCGCAACACAGCAGCGCAACGGCGACAAAGCGTACGACGGCCACCGGGGTGGTCGACGGGTCCGCCTCGTCCTGCCAACGCTCGAGCGCCCAGCTACCTACCACCGCTTCCAGCGTATTGCCCAAGGCGATGCACAAGGACACGGCAAGCACGGCGGGGGCGGCGGCCACGTGGTTGGTCTGAAATACTGCAATATTGGCGGCGATGGCGCCCAGGGTGATGCCGGGCCAGGCACGCCGGCCGTAGCGCAGCAAAGCGGCCAGCGCCAAGCCGGAGGGTGGCCATACCGGTGTGGCATTGGTCTGCTCGAACGCCAATATGAGGCCCGCGCGGGCCGCCACATAGTAAATACAGGCCAGCACGACGATGACCAGCAGGGGATGTCCGCGCTGCAAGGGGGCGTCCCCGCCCTGTGCTGTTGATGTTGCTGTGTCGAAGAAACCCATGCGATGTACTTGTGGGCCCGTGTGCTGCACTACCAGTCAGCAGTCAGCACGTGGCAGTCGCGCCCGGCCGCCTTCGCTCGGTACAGCGCGCAATCGGCCGCGTCGACCAACTGCTGGGACGAGCTGCCATGGCTCGGCACGCCGGTAGCGAGGCCGACGCTGACCGTAACATGCTGACCCATGGTCGAATAGGCGTGCGGCAGCTGCAGGGCGCGAATCTGCCCGCACAGCCACGCGCCGTATTTTTCTGCGTCCAGCTCCTCCGTATAGGGCATGACCACGGCGAACTCTTCACCGCCATAGCGGGCCACCACCTCGCTGGGTCGGCGCGAAGCGGCGCGGATTGCCGTGGCGACGGCCACCAGGCAGGCATCGCCGGCCGGGTGGCCGTAGCCGTCGTTGTACGCTTTGAAATGGTCGATATCGATCAGTGCCAGCCCCAAGGGCAAATGCTGGCGCTGGTGCCGCTCGAATTCCGTGGCGAGCACCTGGTCGAAGTGGCGACGGTTGTGCAGCCCCGTCAGCCCGTCCGTGGTCGCCAGGTGCGCTAGCGCGGCGGCCTGGTGCTGCAGGCGCAGGTGCGTGCGCACACGGGCGCGCACGACGGGTGGGTTGAAGGGCTTGGTGATGAAGTCGACGGCGCCCGCGTCCAAGGCCGCCACTTCGCTTTCCAGGCCGGCGTGCGCCGTGACCAGGATGATGGCGCAGTCGCGTGTATCCGGGTTGTTCAGCAGCTCGCGGCACACTTCGTAGCCTGACATGCCGGGCATTTCCACGTCGAGCAGAATGAGCGCTGGGCGATGCTGCGCGGCCAGCTTGATGCCCGATTCACCGCTGGTGGCGAAGATGATGCCGGCCTGACCGTCGAGCACGCCGCCCAAGAGGCGGATGGCCACGACATCATCGTCGATGATCAGGATCTTGCATTCCGCCCCGTTGCCGCCCTGCGTCAAATTTGCCCTCTCCCTCTTTCACTGCCGCCGACCGTCGTGGGTCTGTAACGCTTAGCCGCAGTTTAGTGATAGCAAATTGACGGGCAAGTATCTGGTATTCGTACGCATGCGGCGCCACATACTTCAGCTCGCCCTGCGCGCTGTTGTCGTGCCATCGGCGCCTGACCGTGAGAAACCCCGACTTCAGCGGCGTTCGCCCGACGGCCCGCTCCGTGCCAGCCGCCAAGCCATCAGCCCCAGCACGCCCACTGCCACCACCAAGGCTGCCCACAGCACGTAGCGTCGCTTGGCATCGACATCGGTTGGCGCGTCGTCGCTGACCTTGTCGCTGGCCCACAAAGGCAGCTGCGCGCCCAGCTGCGCTTTCCCGATGGCGCCCGGTTCGCCCACCACCAGGTCGGCGCGGCTCAAGGCTGCCGAGGCGAGTCGGGCATTGCCTGTGGCCAAGGAAAACGGCCCCGACCCACGTGCGGCAATCGTAACCGTGGCGGGGCGCCAGCCTAGGGTGAAAATGGGCATGCCGCTGCCCAGGCCGCCGTTGCGCATATCGACCACCATGCGCCAATGGGAGTCGGTATTGGGGCTGATCTCGATGGCAGGGTTGCGTTGTTCGCCGTCCCCGTTCGCGTTGCGCAGGCGATAAAGCTGTGCCGACACAACTTGCTGCCAGGCGCTTTGCGTGTCGGGACGCGAATAAAAGGTGGCGTGTGCGACCGTATTGAGCTGCGGCAAGGCCAGCTGGATACGGTCGACTGGAAAGCGTCCACCCGTGTCGAACAGGTATTCGCCCGCCAACTTGCCGGCGACCGCAGCGACGCCGCTGCGCATGGCACGTGTACGGGCAACTAGGGCCTGGCCTGCCTCAGTCGCACCTTGCGTCTCCAATTCCATGGCCTTGATGTCGGGCGCATCGCCCGTCCAGCGCAGACGCAGGTAGCGTCCGTTCAGGCCTTCAAGTTCGATGCGTTCCTGCAGCAGCGTATTGTCGCCAGCGCTCAGCTTCAACAGGTCGGCTTCGGCAAACTCCGTCCAGCTGTTCAGGTCTGCGCTCGCCGCCACGCTGACATGGCCTTGGAAGCTGCCGTTGGCGATGTGGACGCGCAACGCGCTGATCCGTTCTACCGGCTTCCCCAGGTCGACGATATCGCCGTTGCGTGTCGCCGGCCGTGTCGAGCCGGCACTTGCGCGCAGCGAGCCGTCGGCAGCGATGGTCACCCCCAGCGGCGCGCCCTCTGCCGTCTTGCTGTTCGCCGCAGGTAGGGCAAACCAGGTGACGGGCGTCAGGGTCGGCGCCGTCTTTACCGCCACTACGGGTGCTTCCAGCGAATAGGGCACGGGTTCGCCCGCGCCGTTGAATACGCGCACATCACCCAAATCATTGCGCTGGCTGGCCGCGTACACCTGCTCGGGCACGGTAAGCGCATAGTAGGGTGCGTTGCCGTCCAGCGTGATGGCATAACGCTGCGTAAACGTGTCGGCCTGGCATGGCACGCCGAGGCCCGCGGTCGACAGTAACAAGATGGCAAGGAGAGGCCTCATGGCGTCGGTTCCTTTTGCGTGGGTGGCAGCGGCGAGAAATAGCCCACCAGCAACAGCATGACGCCGATGCCGATAAATGCCACGATGCGGCTCAGCCCGGTAATGTGCGACAGGTCGAACAGGAAGAGCTTCACCACCGTGACGCCCATCAAGGCCGCGCCGGTTGACCAAAGGATACGCGACGCACGGCGCGTGGCCCACAGCATGGCCGTGAGCGCGCAGACTGTCCAGAATACCGAGACGGACGCCTGCACCAGCGTCGAGTGCGAGAGGTCGTCCAGGTTGTAGGGCAAATTGGCCCAGTGATGCAGCGTACGCAGCAAGATCGCGTTGAGCCAGACGAAGCCGGAGATGCCGGCCGCGATGCGTAGCGGAAGGCGATAGTCATCCACCGGTGCGCCCAGCTTGCGTATGCGCAGCAACCAGAAGACCGCGATACCGTAAATCGTCAGTTGCACGAGGTCGAGCGGGTTGAGCAGGGGAATGCGCGACCAGCTGCCACCGTCTTGCGTCAGGTTGGCAAAGAAGGTCCAGACCCACATGAGGGCGATCAACGGCGCCGACGCCATGGCGAAAATGCGCAACAGGCTGTCCCGCTTAGCCAGCCACAAGCCCAGGAAGGCGAAGGCGCTCCAGCCGACCAGGAAAATTTGCTGAAAGCGGAAGGTCGCGAACACGGTGGCTACGTCGTAGACGGCATGGTCGTGGTGGTGCAGCGTTCGCAGGATGACGGCATTGAACCAAAGGAAGAGCGTGGCTAGCGCGGCGAAGTCGAACATGGGGCCATGCCAGCGCACCCCCAGCGCGGTCAGCCGGCGCAGCCAGACCACGCCTGCCATCACCGACAAGATCTGCGCGATATCGAGCGGATTGAGGATGGGGATATAGGTCAGGGGTGAAGCGTCACCATCGCTCATCACGCTCAGCACACTCCAGCCCCACAAGGCGACAGCCACGGGTATGGCCCCGTGCACCCAATAGGCGCGAGCATAGCGCAGCACGGGCCAGGTGAATTTGCCGCCCGCACCGGCCAGCAGCATCAGCAGGACGCCATAGCCATAGGCCCAGGCACTCCAGCTCCAGGCGCCTTCGGGCACATAGGCACGCAGCGACCAGTAGCCCTGCAGGGTCAGCAATACGGCCGTCGTCCAGAACATCAGGGTGTGCAGCGCACCCAGTACACGCTCGCTGACCTGGGTTTGTTGGCGCCACAGCAAGCCATACGCCGACATGGCTGCAGCCGACCACGCGGCAATTTTGGCAAGGTCCGCCAGCGGCGCCTGGTGATCGGCCCACACGCCGAACAAGATCAGCGCCAGGGAAGGCACCAAGGCCAGGGCTACCGTCTCGGCCAGCGGCCACTCCAGGCGGCGCCGCGTGCCGTGCGCCAACCAAGCCGTGAGCACGGCAAAGACGATGACGGTAGCGGATCTGTCCGCAGCGTGCGTCGGTGCCAGATAATGGAAGAAATCGTCGATTTCGCCCAGGCCGCCGCCGATCCACCAAAACATCCCCCACAGGGCGAGCAGGACGCCCACGCCTGGCGTCCATTTCTTCCATTCGGCCGAGGCGACGATGCCGTGCAGGCGCCAAGCGCAGAAGATGCCCGACAGGGCGAGCAGCACGCACCCGATGAATTGGGCATTCAGCACGGGCACATAGGTAGATTGCGTGGCGAAAGCGGCGTTGACGGCAAAAGCCAGGCCCGCCCCAAACTCCAGCAGCAAGCCGAACAGAAGGCCCAGTAAGCGGCGCTGGCGCAGGCTAATCCACACGATGGCGGCACCTTCCACCGCCCATACCGCGCCCGTGGTCATACCGGTAAAGGCCAACGGTACGGCCACCGTGCCGAATATGACAGCCAGCGCGAGCACCGAGTCGAACAGCAGGCCAAGTTTCTCGCGCCGCGGTTTGAGCCAGCTTGCCAGCCCGATATAGAACGCAGCCAGCGCGACGGCGCTCCACGACAGGCCGAATTCGATCCCGTGCATCAGCCCCGCCTGCAGGCCAAAGCCCAACAAGGGCGTACCGAATACCAGGGTACCGTCGACGTAGTGCTTGATCGAGATGTCGCGACGCATGGCGTACAGCAGCGCGATGCCCACATACATCAGGAAGAACAGGATCAGGAAGGGCTCGGTCGTCGTCAGCAATTCCGGCCGGTAGGCCGTCACCCCCCAGCTCACGCCGATCGAAAACGTGAAGGCGAAACCCAGCAGATTGAGCGGTCGCCACGCCTTGAACCAGGCGATTGCGAAGATGCCGGCATTGAGCAAGGCGTAGTAGCTGAACAGGACCACGTGGCTACCGCCGCCAGTGGACAGCAAAACGGGTGCCAGAAAGCCGCCCGCACTACCCATGAAGGCCAGCGGTGCCGCATCTTGCTTGATCGCCAGGAAGGCGCTGAGCGCGCAGATCGCGATCATCAGCGGCATCGCCGCGGCCGCGGGCAGCATGTGGTAGAGCTTGGTGGCGGCGAATACATTCAGGTAGAGGATGCCCACGCCGCCGCCCTGCAATACCAGGCCGTAGGCTGCACGCCGGTCGCGCAGGCGCCAGCCCGTGATCAGTAGGGCAATCGATGCCGCCGCGACACCCGCCAGGCGGAACTCCATCGGCAGCATCTGGTTGTCGGCCGCGTACTTGAGCAGGAAGGCGACGCCAAAAAACAGGACGATGATGCCGACGCGCACCATGGTATTGCCACCCAGCAACCAGTCGCGCCCTGCCTGGATGGCCTTCTCGATGAAGTTGGGTTCGCGCGGCGCCGGCGGTGTCGGCGGTGTCAGTTCGCGCGGTGACGCAGCGGCCGGAGCGGG
>JAFAKZ010000044.1 GCA_019234745.1 Burkholderiales bacterium | reverse complement strand
CTGCCCAGCAGCGGCGACAAGGGGCCTGGCGTCGATACGGCGCACAAGCTGAACTTCGACTGGCTGCATGGCCTGGATGCGCGCGCCGACGTGAAGCTGGGCGAGCTGGACCTGGGCCGCTTCCGCGTGTTCAACCTGCAGACGCATATGGAGGCGGGCGGACGCAAGCTGCAGCTGGAGCCGCTCAGCGCCGACATCTACGGCGGCCGGCTCAGCGGCAAACTGACGCTGGACGACACGAAAAACCCACGCATCGTGTTGCGCCAATCGCTCAAGGGCATGGAGATCGCGGCGCTGCTGTCCGATACGCTGGGTGTCGACCCACTGTCCGGTCGCGGCACCGTGGACCTCGACGTATCGGCGCCGGCCACCAGCGTGGATGCCATGCGCGGCGGGCTGACGGGTGACGCGCAACTGACGTTGGCACGCGGCTATATCACCGGGGTGGATCTCGGCGACGCCCTGCGCGGCCTACGCCTGGGCCTGGCCGAGATCGTGGGTGGCGCCATGCCGCACGATAACAAGCGGCGCACGCAGTTCTCCAATATGAGTGCCCACATCGCCTTCAAGGACGGCGTGGCGGAAAGCCACGACCTCAATTTCCGCGCGCCCTTCCTGGAACTGGGCGGCGACGGTCACGTCGACTTGCCGCACAACCGCGTCGACACGGTGCTGCGTGCCACCGTGCTGGGTGGCAGCGGCGTGGCGGCGCTCGACGCGCTGAAGGGCGTGATCGTGCCGATCGAAATCACCGGTTCCCTGACCTCGCCGCACTACCACATCGACGCGCATGCGATCCCGGAGCGGCTGAGCGAGCCGCAGCGGGATACCAAGGCGCATGGCTAGGGATTTATAGTTGGGCTGAGTGCAACGAAGCCCAACACTCTCTTCGATTCGCAAACGGCAGGCAGTTGCTTAGCCGCAAAGAGTGTTGGGCTTCGCTGCGCTTAGCACCAGCCTAGCTACCCTCGGGTCAGAACAGACCCTTGAACTTGTACACCAAACCCGTCGTTTTTCAATTTGAAAATGTCGACCATCTTGTCTATACAATAATCCAGGTGTAATCTCCGTGTCACTCATGCAAAACGACGTTGGAGCAGACATGCAAGCTATCACCCTCAAGCCCGGTCATCTCACGCTCGCGCAGCTACGCGCCATCATGGCCGGCGGCGTGCGCATTACGCTCGATCCGGCTGCCGTGCCGGGCATCGAGGCGGGTAGCCGCACCGTTGCCGCCATCGTGGCCAAGGGCGCGCCGGCCTATGGCATCAACACGGGTTTCGGCCGCCTGGCGCAGACGCATATTCCGAACGACCAACTGGAACTGCTGCAGGAAAACCTGGTGCTGTCGCACGCCGTGGGCGTAGGCGAGCCCCTGTCGGCGCCCATCGTGCGCCTCCTGCTGGCGCTCAAGATCTCCAGCATGGCGCGCGGCTTCTCCGGCATCCGCCTGGAGGTGATCGAAGCGCTGCTCACCATGCTCAACGCCGACGTGCTGCCGCGCATCCCGGCCAAGGGGTCCGTCGGCGCCTCGGGCGACCTGGCGCCGCTGGCCCATATGGCCGCCGTGCTGCTGGGCGTGGGCGAAGTGTGCAGCAAGGGGGAATGGCTGCCGGCCAAGGATGGCCTGGCGCAGCTGGGCCTCAAGCCCATGAAGCTGGCCGCCAAGGAAGGCCTGGCGCTGCTCAATGGCACGCAGGCGTCCACAGCCATCGCGCTGGTCAACCTGTTCGCCATCGAAGACCTGTATGAAACGGCGCTCGTTGCCGGCGCACTCAGCGTCGATGCGGCGGAAGGTTCCGTCACACCGTTCGACCGCCGCATCCACGAGCTGCGCGGCCACCCAGGCCAGATCGATGCCGCTGCCGCTTACCGCGTGTTGCTCGACGGCTCCGACATCAACGCCAGCCACAAGGACTGCAGCAAGGTGCAGGACCCGTACTGCTTGCGCTGCCAGCCGCAGGTCATGGGCGCCTGCCTGGACCAGGTGCGCCACGCGGCCGTCGTGCTGCTGCGCGAAGCGGGCGCCGTCTCGGAC
>JAFAKZ010000278.1 GCA_019234745.1 Burkholderiales bacterium | reverse complement strand
TTCCCAGGTCATACAGCGCATTGGATAGCGATGCTGGCCGACGAGCCAGATGTGGTCCTCGGCATCCAACGCCATCACGCCAACGGAGATATTCTTGAAATGGACCAAGCCATAGATGCCCGGCTGGCCGCCTGGGTTGATCACCTGGTGCTCGGTCAACGTAATCCAGGGGTTTTCGTAGACAAGCTTGCTGGAAACGGTCTTCCAGGGGGATGCGTACTCGCTCATGCCGATGGCCTGGTTGGCGGAAAAGGCGATAAGCGTAACGCATCGGCTTCACCTTGGGCGCTTCCATGGCGTAAAACATAGAAACGACCGATAAGAAAACATGCCTGATTCTCCTCTCGAACGCCCGAATCCCTATTTGCTCGACCGCGTGATGAGCCTGGCCGACGAGGCCGAGGTCTACGCCAATGAGGATATCTATACCGAATCGGGCATGAAGCTCCTGGCGCAAGGCCACAAGCTGACGCGCGCGCTGCAGGAAAAGCTGGCGCTGCACAAACTGCAGCGCCCCTTGGTGCAGACCTTGGGGGTGCAGGGTGGTGTGACGCGCGAAGCGATTTCGCTCTTGGCGCAGACACTGATCGAAGAACAACCCATGCTGGAGCCGATCTGCGAACGCGGCGGCATGCACGCGCTGGCCGAGAGCCTGAAGTTTGTGCCGCTCGACCAGGTATCGCTCTTGATGCTTACGCTGGCGCACCGCAGTGCGGGTGAAGCCATGCGGCACGCCGTGCTGGTGACGATGGTCGCACTAGGCGTCGCCCGGCGCCTGGCTTCGCCGGCCGCAGACCTGCCCGTGATCGCGGCGGCTGGCCTGTTGCACGACATCGGCGAGTTGTATGTCGACCCGAACGTACTGGAAGGCGGCCACGTGGTGTCGCCGGACGAATGGCGCAGCCTAGCCTTGCACCCGATGATAGGCCAGCGCCTGATCCGCGACACGACGACGCTGGGCGAACAGATGGCGCGCATGGTGGCCGAGCACCACGAGCGCTTTGATGGAAGCGGCTACCCACGCGGGCTGAGCGGCCCGTCCATAAGCCGCGCTGGTCAGCTGTTGGCGGTGGCGGAGATGACCGTGGGCCTGCTGCACAAGGCATTGGAGGCGCCCATCCGGTTGGACCTGGCGCTGAAAGTGATTTCGTCCGGGCACTCGTCGGAAATCACCGGCGTGCTGCGCGAGGTCTTGGCCAATGAGCCCACGCTGCAGGGCATACCGCTCTATACCGTGCCGAATGTGCTTGCTGCGCTCAACCGCTTCATCATGAGTATGGAAGCCATCCAGGCCGCGCTGTCGCAGGCCGAGGTCGACGCCGACAATATCAATAGCCGCGAGCTGGTGACGGATGCGGAGGCGCGCTTCTACGCCGTGCAGCGCGCCTTCCTGCGCACCGGCATGGGCAGCGTGCCCGTGTATGAAATCACCTCCGCCCTGTTCGGCGCCGAATCGGACGATTTGATCGAAGCCATGGGCATCGTCGAGGAGCTGAACTGGCGCCTGCGCGATCTGGCGCGTTTTGTGTCACTGCGCACGGGGCTCCTGCTTCCGACGGAGCGCAATGGCCTGGATACCTTGCTGCGGGCGCTGGCCGACCCCTTGCATCACGGTTCCTAGGCAAGCGCAAGAAACGGGTGGGCATCCCCGAACTCGGGGAATAAGATGCCGACCATGGATACCGCCAATACCCTCAATATCGATGTGGCCGCCACGCTTGACGAGCGGGCCGAGGCCTACGTGACGATCGCCGCCGCGCTCGATTGGCTACGCAGCCATGCCGATGCGCAGCCCTCGCTGCGCGATCTCTCCGACTACGTGGGGCTGTCCGAATTCCACCTGCAGAAGGTATTTGCGCGTTGGGCCGGCGTCAGCCCCAAGCGCTTCCTCCAGCACCTGGCGCGCGATCGTGCACGCGCCGCGCTCGTGGCGGGCGATGATATGCTGAGTGCCAGCCTCGCTGCGGGGCTGTCGGGACCGGGGCGGCTGCACGACTTGGTTGTGACCTTGGATGCCGTGACGCCCGGCGAGATGAAGAGTGGTGGGGATGGGCTGACGCTCAGTTGGGGACTGGCGCCGACGCCGTTTGGCCTGGCGATGTTGGCCGAAAGTCCGCGTGGGCTGGTCAAACTGGCCTTCCTGGAAAAGGATGAGCACGCAGGTTCGCTCACTGAGCTGCACCACGACTGGCCTGCCGCCAATATTGAACGGGACGATGTGCGAGCAGCATCTACCGCCACGCGGCTGTTCACTCACTACGCAAAGCCCGAGCCGGTACACCTGTTCGTGCGCGGCACGCAGTTCCAGCTCAAGGTGTGGAATGCCCTGCTCAAGGTACCGGAAGGGCGCCTGACGACCTACGGCGAGTTGGCGGCCAGCTTGGGGCAGCCCACGGCGGCCCGTGCAGTTGGAAGTGCTGTAGGTGCAAACCCGATCGCGTTGCTGATACCCTGCCACCGCGTGATTCGCGCTGATGGGGGGCTGGGTGGCTACCGCTGGGGCGAGACGCGCAAGCAGGCAGTGATCGGCATGGAATTGGCGCAGCACGCGATCTGAACGACCAAGGAAACGTAGTGAAGACAAGGGATCTGATCGAACTATTGCTGCTCGCTGCCATGTGGGGTGCGTCTTTCCTGTTCCTGCGCGTGGCGGCGCCGGCATTTGGGCCCGCCGCGCTGATTCTGCTGCGCGTGGCCATCGCAACGGCCTGCCTCCTGCCCATGTTGCTCGTGCGCGGGGAGGGCGGAATGCTGTTGAAGGCATGGCTGCCGCTTACCGTTGTTGGTCTGCTCAATTCGGCGCTGCCGTTCTGCCTGTTCGCCTATGCCACGCTGTCGCTCTCTGCCGGCTTCACGGCCGTGCTGAATGCTACCT
The DNA here is from genome assembly GCA_019234745.1 of Burkholderiales bacterium. Lineage (GTDB taxonomy): Bacteria > Pseudomonadota > Gammaproteobacteria > Burkholderiales > Chitinimonadaceae > JAFAKZ01. The sequence continues at coordinate 16,481 of JAFAKZ010000278.1, read as the reverse complement.
CGCCGCTATGGGGTGCCGTTGTCGCCTACCTGTGGCTGAAGATGCCCCTACCGCGCTGGCGTGTGATTGGCTTGTTCGTCGGCTTTGCCGGCGTGGTACTGCTGGTGTGGGCCAAGGTCAGCTTCAAACCGGGCGGTGATGGCCTTGCTGTCGTTGCGGCCATCGGTGCAACGCTGGCGTACGGCATTGCGGCGAACTACACCAAGGAGAGGCTCGCCGGTGTCACGCCCTTCGCCGTTGCTACGGGCAGCCAGTTGACCGCCACCATCATGCTGCTGCCCATTGCGATCCCGCTCTGGCCGGCGATTACACCACCGCTCAGCGCCTGGGGAGCCGTCGTCGCGCTCGGTATCGTCTGCACGGCAGTCGCCTACATCCTGTACTTCCGCCTTATCGCGCATCTGGGGGCCAGTAAAGCGATTGCCGTTACCTTCCTGATTCCGCTGTTTGGCATCCTGTGGGGCGGCATCTTCCTGGGTGAGGCGCTGACGCCGACCATGGTGCTGGGCGGCATCGTCATCCTGTTCGGTACGTCGCTTGCGCTGGGCTTGTGGGCGCCACGCCGTTTGGCGGCCGCTTGAACGCCGTTGGCAATCAAATCTTGAGTTAGCAAAGCGAGGCGCGCATCATCGCGGCCTCGCTCTAGAGAACTCAGCCATGCACCCCAATCAACGTGACCTCGAAGCCGGCATCCAGACCGACTTTACCAACCGCTTGAGCTATGGCGGCTACCTGCACCTGGACCGCCTGCTGTCCGCGCAAGCGCCGCTGTCCAATCCGCCGCAGCACGACGAGATGCTGTTTATCATGCAGCATCAGGTGTCGGAGCTGTGGATGAAGCTGCTGATCCACGAACTGCGCGCCGGCATCCGCTATGTGCAGGCCGACAACCTGTCGCCCTGCTTCAAGATCCTTGCCCGCGCCAAGCTCATCCAGCAGCAGCTGTTCAATATGTGGGCCGTACTGGAGACGATGACGCCATCCGAGTACGCGGAATTCCGTCCTGCTCTCGGCCAGTCGTCCGGCTTCCAATCCTACCAGTACCGCACGCTGGAATTCCTGCTGGGCAATAAGCACAAGGGCCAGGCAGAAGTGTTCCGCTACGATCCGGCGCTGTACGCCGCCATCCAGGCCGACCTGAGCGCACCCAGCCTGTGGGATGAGTTCCTACGCCACCTACACCGCCAGGGCTTGCCCGTGCCGGCGGAATGCCTGGAGCGCGACTTCAGCGAGCCCTATGTGGCGAACGCGGGCGTTGTGGCCGTGCTCAAGACTATCTACACGGATCCGCACAACCATTGGGCAGCGTACGAAATGGCGGAAAAGCTGGTCGATGTGGAGGAAGCCTTCCAGCTCTGGCGCTTCCGTCATATGAAGACGGTGGAGCGCGTGATCGGTTTCAAGCAGGGCACGGGCGGTTCATCCGGCGTGGCCTTCCTCAAGCGCGCCTTGGACCTGACCTTCTTCCCCGAGCTGATCCAAGTCCGTTCCGAACTCGGCTAGTCAAACAGTCTTCAAGCGCATTCCTCACCAGACTCATCGGAATCTGGTGAGGTAAATGTGACCGTTTGCACGAAAAATCATACCGTTCGTAGGAAAATCAGTGGCTTATGCCAATGGCGTGATCGATTCAGCATAGGATCGGCTGGCGGCCTCACTCGGGCGATGCAGGCTTGACCTGCCTATAAGAAATCGGCCGCGATTGATCGACCCCCATCATGGCGCCTCGTCCTATTTGCGAGGCGTGCAGGTAGTTGTTGCTGCGTCGCCGCCGCAACCAATCTGGCGATGTAGCAGTCCCAGCTACGTGGGAGTCGATACCAAGGAAGCGCCTGCTTCCTAGAGCTGGAGGAGGAGATGATCCAGCGTCGCATAAGAGAAGGCGAAGTGGCCATCGGCCAGCCTATGCCCTGGAATGTCTACAACGACAAGGGCGTGCTGCTGCTGGCGGAAGGTACGCGCATCCAGAACGAGTCCCAGCTCGACCGGCTGATGGATGTCGGCCTCTATATCGAATCGACACTGACCTGGCACCAGCAACCGGAGTCGGCGCTACAGCACGTACTGCACGCCTGCTATCGGCTGGCCGTGCTGTTCAATCAGCCCGATGCCGTGCGGGATTTCCCGGAACAGGTGCTCGATATCGCGCGCCTGATTGAAGCGGCGTATACAGCTAACCCGGGTGTCGTCGTTGCGACCGTGGTGCTGCGCCGCGGCGGGCGCTATGCCATCCGCCATTCGGTCAATTCTGCATGCATCGCGGCGAGCGTGTTGAGTGCAATGGGGCCGGCCGGTCCCGCCAATCTTTCCGTCATCGCGGCGGCACTCACCATGAATATCGGCGTCCTGGAGCTGCAGGACACCCTGTCGCGCCAGATTCAGCCGCTTACCTTGTCGCAGCAGGCCCGCATCGAGCGCCATCCATTGGCCAGTGTCGAGCGCTTGCGCGATCTGGGTGTGCAGGACGAGCTGTGGCTGCGCGCCGTGCAGGAGCACCACGAGGCGATCGATGGCAGCGGCTACCCGCACCGCCTGAAAGGGGCGCGCGTGGCGCAGGCGGCGCAGCTGATCGGCCTGGCTGACCTGTTCTGCGCGCGAGTGAGCGAGCGCGGCTATCGGCGCGCCGACAGCGCCAAGGCCGTGCTGCGCGACGTGCTGATCGAGCGTGGCAGGCATTTCGACGCCATGCTGGCCGCCTATTTCATCAAGGCACTGGGTGTGTACCCTATCGGTACGGTAGTGCGCCTCGCGAACGGCCATATGGGCGTGGTGAGTGGTCGCAGTGAGCGCGTGGACGCGCCCTTCGTGCATGCCCTGGCGGCGAGCGACGGTTCGGCCCTGGTGCCGCCCATCCGCTACGATACGCAGGCGCCCGAGGCCGCTATCGTCGAGACGCTGACGGCGCCGGACCTGGCCGTGCCTATCGACTTGGAAGCGATCTGGGGCGAGGAAGCACGCGACTTCCATTTCACTTCCTACAACGCTCAGGCAGCCGCCATGGACTTCTCCGTGTAAGGTGAGCTGTACTGGTGGCTGTCGCTATTGACTGTACCTGCTCACCCTCGGTCAGCATGGTAAGCTCGTTCCATGTTGAGCCTGTCCGTGACGTTCCAAACCACCGTTCTGTCCCGCCTTATTTCCAAGGGGCAGCGCTGATGCGTATTGAATCCTCCACCCTTTTTGCCGCCGGCGCCATCGGCCTGTGGGGCGCCCTGGCCCTGCTTTCCGTGCAGCTGACCCAGGTGCCGCCCTTCCTGCTCGTCGGCCTAGCGCTATGCATCGGCGGCCTGTGCGGCGTCACGCACTGGCGCGAATGGCGCGTGCCGCCCACTACCTTCCTGCTCGGTTGTGTCGGCCTGTTCGGCTACCACTTCTGCCTTTTCATGGCGCTGCGCTTCGCGCCGGCGCTGGAGGCGAACCTGATTAACTATCTGTGGCCCCTGCTGATCGTCGTACTGGCCCCCGTGCTGCTGCCCGGCATGTCGCTCACCGCCCGCCACTTGATCGGTGCGACGCTGGGCCTCGCCGGCTGCGTGCTTATCGTGCTGGGCAAGGGGACGATTGGCCTGAGTATGCAGCACGCGCTGGGCTATCTGCTGGCTTTCGTTGCCGCCGTGCTCTGGTCCAGCTATTCGCTGCTCACGCGCCGGGTCAAGCCCTTTCATACCGGGGCCATCGGCGGCTTCTGCTTTGCCTCGGGCCTGCTGGCGCTGGCGGCACATGCAGCACTGGAGCCGAGCTACCAGCTCAAGAGCATTGAATGGATTTGGCTGCTGGTGCTCGGCGCCGGCCCCATGGGGGCTGCCTTCTTTCTGTGGGATGCCGCGCTCAAGCGTGGTGACGCGCGCTCCATCGGCACCCTGGCGTATATCACGCCGCTGTTGTCCACGACGCTCCTGGCCGTCTTCGGTGGTGGCCACCTGGGTTGGCAGGCGATGGCGGCTTGTGTGCTGATTCTGGGCGGTGCCATGGTAGGCAATGGCGTGGTGCCGCTGCGCATGCGGCGCAGCGTGTCGGTTCAGTAGTACCTCAGTTCAACGGGATCAATCCGGGATCAATCATGTGGACATCGGTAGAACAGCGCTTCCGCGCGCTTGAAGGGCAGGTCGACTTTTGCTCGCTGCGGCTGGTCGAGGAAGTATCGGAGAACCTCGCTGCCCGCCTGGGTGTCGCCCAGCCCGTGACGCGGCGACTGGATCGCGGTGCCATGATCACCGTCCTGCACAGCGGCGGTTGCGGCTACGCGGCCACGGCGGATCTTTCCAACACTGGCATCGAGGCTGCGTTTGCGCGGGCACGCGCCTGGGCCGAGGCCAGCGCCAAGCTGTCTGTATTCGATTTTCGCAAAGTAGAACCGGCCCGACCGACGGGCGAATACCGCGGCCCAGGTGTGGACGCAGTAATGGATTGGCAGCCCAAGGCACTGCTGGAGTTCATGCTGGACGAGGGTGGCCGCGCCAATACGGATGCGCGCATCGTCGACTGGCTGATGGAGCTGTCGCGCCTGGACGTGCGCCAGCTCTATCTGACCAGCGGCGGCGGACGCGCCGAACAGACCTTCCGCTATATCCTGCCCGGCTTTGCCGTAACGGCGCACGGCAACGGCGACACGCAAACGCGTAGCGTAGGTGGCCAGTATCGCGGTATCTGCCGTCAAGGTGGGGCAGAAGTCATTGCCGAATCGGGCTTGGTCGGCGCAGGGGCACGCGTTGCGGACGAGGCCCTGCAGCTGCTGCTGGCGCCCAATTGCCCGGAAGGCAAGATGGACCTGCTGCTCATGCCGAGCCAGATGATGTTGCAGATTCACGAGAGCATCGGGCATCCGCTCGAGCTGGACCGTATCCTCGGTGACGAGCGCAACTTCGCGGGCACCAGTTTTGTGTCGCTCGATATGTTCGGGCAGTACCAGTACGGTTCGCCGTTGCTCAATGTGAGCTTCGATCCCACCCACGCCAACGAGCTCGCTACTTACGATTGGGACGACGAGGGCGAGAAGGCGGCCAAGCAGTTCCTGATCCGCGACGGACTGCTGGAGCGCCCGCTGGGTGGTGGTGTGTCGCAAGCGCGCGCCAGCGCATGTGGTGTCGCGCTCGACGGCGTGGCGAACAGCCGCGCCTGCAGCTGGAATCGCCCGCCCATTGACCGCATGGCGAATATCAACGTCGAGCCGGGCGACCGCACGTTCGCCCAGCTGGTCGGCGGCATCGAGCGCGGCGTACTGATGGATACGAATGTGTCCTGGTCCATCGACGACTCGCGCAACAAGTTCCAATTCAGCTGCGAATGGGGCCGCCTGATCGAAAATGGCGAAGTGAAGGGCGTCGTGAAGAATCCGGGCTACCGCGGTATCTCCGCCACCTTCTGGCGCTCGCTCAAGGCCGTGGGCAATACCAGCACCTTCGACGTGATGGGCACACCCTATTGCGGCAAGGGCGAACCGACGCAGGTGATCCGCGTGGGCCACGCCTCGCCCGCCTGCGTGTTTGGTGACGTAGAAGTGTTCGGAGGAGAGGCCTGATGAGCGCGTTGGTGATCGATTTGAAGGCACATTTCTATGCGCTCGCAGACCACGTACAGCGTCATCTGCATGCTGGCGAAGGGTTTACCCTGTGGTTCACCGGCGAGCAGTCCGACTTCGTCCGTTTCAATCACGGCCGCGTGCGCCAGGCGGGCAATGTCACGCAGGGCTATTTGACCTTGCGCCTGGTAGCGGGGCAGAAGCATATAACCCAGACCTATGCCGTCGCTGGCAACCAGGGCGACCTGGCGCTGACGACCGATGTGCTAGGCACGCTGCGCGTGGCGCTCAGCGATGTTCTGGACGACCCACATCTGTTGCTGGCCGAGGAAGTGCACTCAACCGAGGTCGTGGCGACGAACCGCTTGCCGGCTAGCGAGGAAATGGTGGCCGATATCGTCGACATCGCGGGCGGCGTGGACCTGGTGGGTTTCTTGGCATCTGGCCCCGTGTACACGGGTTTCGCCAACCAGCACGGGCAACGCAACTGGTTCGAGACAGTTAGCTGGAATTTCGACTGGAGCTTGTATTCGCATGGTGACAAAGCCGTCAAGCGCGGCAGCGCCGGCAAGGCCTGGAATCGTGCCGAGATCGCTGCCAGCGTGGCAGAGGCCCGGTCGCAGCTAGCTTTACTCGCGAAACCCGTACGCAGCCTTTCGCCCGGCGCCTATCGCGCCTATCTGACGCCGGCTGCCGTGGGTGAGCTGACGCGGCTGCTCGACTGGGGCGGGTTCTCCGAGAAGCAGATTCGCACCAAGCGCAGTGCACTGGGCAAGCTGGTTGCTGGTGAGGCGCTGCTATCGCAGCAGTTCAGCCTGGTCGAAGATACGCTGGGCGGACTGGCGCCGAATTTCCAGGGCGATGGTTTCATCAAGCCGGAGCAGGTGGAGTTGATTCGCGCGGGGCGCATGGTGGGCAGCTTTATCAGCCCTCGCACGGCCAAGGAGTACGGCATTCCTACCAATGGTGCGGGCGCGCAAGAAGGTTCGGAATCGTTCTCCATGGCGCCCGGCACGCTTGCAAGCGCCGACGCACTGAAGGCGCTCGGCACGGGGCTCTACGTCAGCAATCTTTGGTATCTGAACTATTCCGATCAGCCTGCCTGCCGCATGACCGGCATGACACGCTTTGCCAGCTTCTGGGTGGAGAACGGCGAGATTGTCGCGCCCTTGAACGTCATGCGCTTCGATGATTCGGCCTACCGCATGCTGGGCAGCGAGCTGGAGGCGCTCACGGTGGAGCAGGCATTCCTGGCCGACCCGCTTACGGTCGAGGCACGCTCGCGCGTCAGCCAACGCCTGTCTGGTGCCTTGCTGAAAGATTGGCGACTGGTGCTGTAGGCATCATGATCCGGGCCTGCAGTGACAAATTTCCCGCGCTCGCGCGACCAAGAGGCATCAACGTCAAGGAGTAACGCAGCATGCAACAGGAAATCGCGACATTGGCCGGTGGTTGCTTCTGGTGTCTGGAAGCTGTGTTCGAGCGCCTGGCTGGCGTAGGGAAGGTCGTATCGGGCTATATGGGTGGCCAGGTTGATAATCCCAGCTACAAGGATGTGTGCAGCGGCCGTACCGGGCACGCCGAGGTCGTACAGGTGCACTTCGATGCAGGCAAGATTTCCTTCGACGATCTGTTGGAAGTATTCTTTGCCATTCACGACCCTACCACCTTGAATCGGCAGGGTAACGACGTCGGCTCGCAGTATCGCTCGGCGATTTTCTACCATTCTCCCGAGCAGGAGCGTGTTGCGCGCCAACATATCAAGCGGCTGGCCGAGCAGGGCGAGTTCAGTGGGCCCGTCGTAACGGAAGTCGTTCCGGCTGTGACCTTCTGGAAGGCCGAGGACTATCACCAAAGCTATTTCGAGGACAACCCGCAGCAACCCTACTGCATGGCGGTGGTAGCGCCCAAGGTGCGCAAGATGATGCAGAAGTTCGGCAACCGCCTTAAATAAGTGGTTCTAACGTCACTGAAAATGAAAAACCCCGCTACAACGTAGCGAGGTTTTTCTACTCCATATCGCGGTAGTCGGGTTGATCCCAAGACCAACCTGTCACGCAATTAGAAGCGGTACACCATGCCCAGCATCAGGTTCTGCGCATTGTGGCCAGGAACGGTGCCCTGGTCGTTCGATGCCGCACCAGCCGGGTAGCATGCGCCGGCCGTGCTGTTGTGCACGTAGGCAGCCATTGCGTACAGCATCAGGGCCTTGGCGGCTTGGTACTCATCACCCAGGCCGTACAAGTTGCAGTTGTGCGTGCTGTCCAGCTTGTTGCCGTAGTGCGAGTACTGGGTAACGAGGGTGTTGTGGCCAGCCAGCGGCACGGTGGCGCCAATGCCCCAACCGTTGTCGTCTGCAATCTTGAGGCCGGCAGCATTCGTCACGGAACCCGAAGCGTACGACGTGAACAGCTTGGCCACGCCGAAGTCGTAGGTCACGCCGCCGATGAAGTACTTGTCGGAGTTGTTGTTGTTGATCGTGCTGCTGGCCGGATCGGCCTTCAGGTTCTGGTAAGCGCCACCGATGTACAGCTTGTCCCAGGTGTATTCGATCGAGCCGAGGAAGCCCGTGCCAGCCTTCTGGGTTTGGGCTGCGGTGGAAGCGCCGGCGCACTCTTGGCCAGTACCATTCGGGCAAGCGCCGCTCACGCCGAAGCCGCTGGTGTAGCCGCCCTTGAAGGTGAAGCCGGAGACGTTCGGGCTGGTCCACTGTGCGTAGTTGTCAGCGCGCGAGCTGTTGAAGGACGAGAAGCCCAGCGTGTTGGCCAGGTTGCCGCCGAAGCCCGTGTCGAACGCGTCGACCGAGTCCATCACGATAAAGGCCGGGGTGTACTGGCGGCCGAACGTGAACGTACCCATGGAGCTGCTGGACAGGCCGGCGTAAATCTGACGGCCGTAGGGCAGACCGCCCTGCGTGTTCTTACCGGTGCTGTAGTTGACGCCGGCTTCAGCTTGGAACAGGCCCTTGAACGAACCGTCGTCGAACCATTGTTCGCCCTTGACGCCGATGCGCGAACCAAAACCCTGGCCCGATTCAACCTGCGTGCGGGAACCGTCGCCGGAGCTGCCGATGCGGAGGCCAACGTCAGCCAGACCGTACAGCGTAACGGTCGGGGCCGGATTGTCAGCAAAGGCCGGAGCAGCGATCAGCGCGCCGATGGCAACTGCCAGAACTTTCTTGTGGTTCATGTTTTGACTTCCTCTTGGTTGGAACGGGTTCTTTGCCACAGCTCTCGCCGTGACTGCGAGAATCGTTGCGCAGCACTCATGGCGCGTGACGTGGTGCCGGAGCTTAGTTGCGCACGTCATCCGGCTGTAATAAGGGATGTCATCTAAGTAGTTCCCCCTATTTCCACTACATATCCATAAGCGTCTTGAGGACTGCGCTCACACTTGGCGGAAGTATATCGCCGCGATTTGCGCGGTTGCCACACAAAGCACCGTTTTAGGGCGATTTTGGGGGATAAATATGGCATTCATACAACGCATTGTCGTGCATGAAGCGTCGGTGCTGTTGTAGTGGCGCCGAGCCGGTAACGGCGGGAATTTCGGAGCGCTGCATATGTTTTAAGCAGGTGATGCACGTGTGCGACAAGCTCGCAATAGTGCCCATGACGTGATTTAAATGAATGCTTTGGCATTGACGCCTGATTGCAAGCCAATTCATCCAGTTAAATCACTGATTTAACGCCGCCTGCCGCGTAATAGAACGATGACCGCGCCTGAGCCGCCGTCCACAGGTCGAGCTTGGCAAAAGGCCAATACCTCCTCGCGCTGCGCCAGCCAATTGCGCAGCTTGTTCTTCAATACCGGTTCACGGTTCTTCGAGCCCAGGCCCTTGCCGTGAATGATGCGCACGCAGCGCTGATCCTCATTCACGCAGCGATGTACAAATTCGCCCACGGCAGCACGTGCGTCGTCGGTATTGAGCCCGTGCAGGTCCAGTTGGCGGCTGACTACCCAGTGCCCTTTGCGCAGCTTCTGCAGCGTATCGGTGCGCATGCCCGCCCGTAGGTAAAGCAATTCCTCGCCTGATTCGATCTCGTCCCAGGGCCAGAAATCCGACATGGCGTCGTTCATCACGCGTGCATCGTCGCGGCGCCGCTGCATGGGCAATGGGGATGGCTGCGATCGCTGATGTACATGCGGTACGGGATGCTTGAGGAGATTGACCTTGCCGACCACGCGACGAAACAGCATGGCGTCGTCCTCCGGCGGCGGAAGGGCTGCCGCCATGTTCACTTTCCGCGGCGACTGTGCCAGGGTCTTGGCGAGAGGCTTGAGCTGCTCCTTGAGCGAGGTGGCGGGTGAGTGTTTGGTCTTTGCGGGGGGCTTCATGGCGAGGTGATTCACTGGGCGCCGGCCGGCGCCGCCTTGCCGTAATTATCCAGCAACTGCACGAAGTTGCGCTGCAGTGCCGTCAGGCCGGTTGCACGCGTGGCAACGCCTAGCGACAGATAGGCCGCCGGGTCGTTGACGGCCAGATAAACCACATCGGGCGACTTCATGATCTCCATGGGCGAGGGCAGCAGGGCGATGCCGATGCCAGCCGCCACCAGGCCGATCTGCGTGGTGGCTTCCGACGCCTCCTGCACGATCTTCGCCGGGAAGCCCGCGGCCTGGCATAGCTCTATCAGCAGGTTGGCGAGCCCTGTGCCGATGTTCTGCGGATAGCTTACAAAGCCTTCGCCGCGCAGTTCGGCCATATCAACCGCTATTCGAGTCGCAAGCCTATGGCTCCGGTGCACGACCAGGCGCAGTGGGTCGCGCCGCAGTTCACGCAGGGCGATGCCTGCTGGGGGCTCCCGCCCCGTGAAGCGTACCAGCCCTACATCGAGATTGTCGGCCTGTAGTGCATCGAACTGGGGGTTCGTATACATCTCCCTGAGTTCCAGCTTTACGTCTGGATAGGCTTGGCGGTGATCGTGCAGCAGCTCTGGTAGCAAGGAAGTGAAGGGCAGGGACGAGGTAAAGCCCACGCGCAGCACCCCCTGCTCGCCTGCCACGATGCGCCTTACCTCACGCTTGGCTGTTTCGACTGCGCCGAGGATTTCGCGCGAGCGAAGCAGGAACTGGCTACCCGCGTCTGTCAGGCTCACGTTGCGCTTGTCACGCTCGAACAGCCGGGCGCCCAACTCCTCCTCCAATGCGCGGATTTGCTGGCTCAGCGGGGGCTGGCCGATATGCAGGCGTTCGGCTGCACGGGTGAAGTGCAGCTCCTCGGCAACGGCAACGAAGTAACGGAGATGGCGCAGCTCCATTTGATATTTATAAGGTATTAAATGCGATAGAAACATATATTGGACGAATAAGTCTGCGCTGCATAGCATTTGCTCCATCGAAACAGGCATTTGCCTGTCTTAAGGTGAGGTAAGCAAATGACCCTCGCAGCAGAAACTGCCATGGCTATCCCGGTACAGACCCGCGCTGCGCCACCCGAGAAACCCGCTGCAGGTACGCCGGCTTTCTGGCGCACGGCGCGTGGCATGTTTGTGGGTGGCTTTGGCACCTTTGTCATGCTGTACAGCCTGCAGCCCCTTATGCCGCAGTTCTCCGATGCATTTGGTGTAAGCCCCGCGGCCGCCAGCGGCGTGGTCTCCGCCGCGACAGGTTGCCTGGCTCTTGGGCTATTGCCCGCCAGCGTGCTGGCCGACCGTTTCGGGCGCAAGCCGGTCATGGTGATTGCGCTCGCTGTCGCTGCGCTCCTGACCGTGCTGTCGGCCTTCGCCGGCAGCTTCCAGCAACTGCTCGTCCTGCGCGGTCTCGTCGGCCTGGCCTTGGCCGGCTTGCCAGCAACGGGTATGGCCTACTTGAGCGAGGAGATGGAGCGTGCATCACTGGGACGGGTGATGGGGCTCTACGTGGGCGGCAATGCGCTGGGCGGCATGAGCGGCCGGCTGATTACCGCCCTGCTGATCGACCATTTTTCCTGGCGCGTCGCTGTCGGCGTCACGGGTGTGCTAGGCCTCGTCGCCGCGGTGGAATTCTGGCGCAGCCTGCCGGCCTCGCGCCATTTCAAGCCCGCAAGCGTCAAGTTCGCCGACATCTGGCACGATGCGCGAACCCATTTTGCCGATGGTGGCCTGCCGCTGCTGTTTGCCACGTCCTTCGTGCTGATGGGTTGCTTCGTGAGCCTATATAACTACCTTGGCTACCGGCTGGCTGCTGCGCCCTTCAATCTGACGTCGAGCCAACTCGGCATGGTGTTCTCGCTCTATATCGTCGGCATATGGGCGTCCGCACAGGCGGGCCGCCTGGCTGATCGCATGGGTCGCCGCAACGTGCTGTGGCTGATGCTAGGCGTCATGCTGCTGGGTCTCGCCTTGACCTTGGCCAATAGACTCGCGGTCGTCATTCTCGGCCTGACGCTGTGCACCGTCGGTTTCTTCGGTGGGCATGCAGTGGCCAGCAGCTGGGTGGGGATGCGTGCCCAGCGCGCCAAGGCGCTGGCATCTGCCATCTACCTGTGCAGCTACTACCTGGGCAGCAGCCTGCTAGGTTCCCTGTCGGGTCTTGCCTGGCAGAGCAAGGGCTGGCTTGGCGTGGCCGGATTGCTAGCCGTAGCATTGATCCTGGGCATGGCAGGTGCGCTCAAGCTGCGACGTTTGCAGCCGCTGCCGGTACAGCCCTAAAGGCGTCATAAACAAAAAGCCGCCCAATGGGCGGCTTTTCTCATCCGTAGCCGGATTACTTCAGCGTATCGAGATACTTGTCCGCATCCAGCGCAGCCTGGCAGCCCGAAGCGGCGCTCGTCACGGCCTGGCGGTAGATGTGGTCCTGCACGTCGCCGGCGGCGAACACGCCCGGGATATTCGTGCTGGTCGCCGCACCTTCGCGACCACCCTTGGTGATGATGTAGCCGTTCTCCATCTCCAGCTGACCCGCGAAGATGTCCGTATTGGGCTTGTGGCCGATGGCGATAAACACGCCTGTCAGTTCCAGGTTCTTGGTCGAGCCGTCCTTGGTGGACTTCACGCGCACGCCCGTCACGCCGCTGTCGTCGCCCAGCACTTCGTCCAGCGTGCTGTCGAGCTGCAGGGTGATCTTGCCCGCTTCGACCTTTTCCTTCAGATGGTCAACGAGAATCTTCTCGGCGCGGAAGCTGTCGCGGCGGTGGATCAGCGTCACATGGCTGGCGATATTCGCCAGGTAGAGTGCTTCTTCCACAGCCGTATTGCCGCCGCCGACGACGGCGACCTTTTGGTTGCGATAGAAGAAACCGTCACAAGTGGCGCAGCCCGATACGCCGCGGCCGTGGAAGGCCTCTTCGCTGGGTAGCCCCAGGTATTGCGCCGATGCGCCCGTGGCGATGATCAACGCGTCGCAGGTGTACTCGCCGGCGTCGCCAATCAGGCGGATGGGGCGTTCGTTGAGCTTGGTCGTGTGGATCTGGTCGAACACGATTTCCGTACCGAAGCGCTCCGCATGCTTCTGGAAGCGTTGCATCAGTTCCGGGCCCTGCACGCCATCGGCGTCGGCCGGCCAGTTGTCCACGTCCGTGGTGGTCATCAGTTGGCCGCCCTGCGACAGGCCCGTGACCAGCAGGGGCTTGCGGTTGGCGCGTGCTGCATAGACCGCGGCGGTATAGCCGGCCGGACCGGAGCCGAGAATCAGGAGTCGGCTGTGCTTGACGTTGGACATGGCTGCTTCCTTTGTAGGGTCTGTTGACGTTAGTTTACCGGATCGCGTTTGCCCGGATTGGGGCCTGCTGCCGCGTTGAAAATCGCTTGCGTAGACGACTACGCGGCGCGATTTCCGTCTTGCATCAGGCCCCAATCCGGGCAAACCCGAAGGGCCGACCCGAGTTCTGGGGCATGACGTTGTTGCGACTCGCTTACTTAGCCAGCTAAGCTGCGCTCGTCGCGCCTAGTCCTGCCCCAGAACTCGGGTCGGCGCGACCGATAAACTAACGTCAACAGACCCTAGAACTGTGGGTAACTGAAATGGTCGGAGAGGAATAGTTCCCCGTTTCGGGCGATAGTATAAGCGTGGCCGTATTGCAGAACTAAATTGAATGTTCCAATCCAGGCGATAGCTCTTACCGCAGAGCCTGGCATGGAGCGAGGGAGTGCAGGCGGGTGCGTACAGTCAAATTGCTGCCGGCAGTCGTTACACGCGTCGGGGCGCTCAGCCGCTGGCCCGTGCGACGCGTACTGCTCAAGCAGATCTATTTTTCCGGCTACCAGTCCTACGCGCTGACGCTTTTCATCGGTGCCGCCGTGGGCGGCATCGTGTCGGCACAGTTGCACCACCAGATAGGCGAAAGCGGCGAGGCCTCGTTGCGCCTGATTACGACCATCACGCTGACCGAGCTGGCGCCCATGCTCACGGGCATCCTGCTGACGGCGCGTTCGGCTTCGGCCATGGCGAGCGAGTTGGCGCTCATGCGCGTGCATGGTGAACTGGCAACGCTCGACCTGCTGGGTATCGATCCCTATGCCTACCTGATTATGCCGCGTGTGCTGGGCATGACGGTTTCGGCCACCGTACTGGGCTTCTATTTTGCCGTGGCGGCCATCTTCGCGGGGGCGATAGGCGTTGCCGGTTTTGGCTTTGCGCACGCCATCGCCAGCCTGCCCGGCGCCGTGCCGCTGGTGGACCTGGAGCTCTGCCTGTTCAAGAGCGCGGTGTTCGGCGCGGCCGTGGCCACAGAGGCTTGCGGGCGCGGCCTTGCGGGTGGCTATAGCGGCACCGATGTGCCGATCGCCGCATCCACGGCGGTGATCCGGGCGCTGTTGGCACTATTCGTACTCGATCTGGTCATCATACTGATAAGGCACTACTTTTGAACGGACGGCCCATGGACGGCATCGCCAACATCGCCCTCACGCCAGGTGCCCGCTATTGGGTGCCGATGGCGTCGGCCGGCCGGGTGGCGCTGTTTGCGGAGCTGGCGGCCACGGGCGGCGGCCCGCGTGGCTGGCTGGCCGCTACGGGTGGAGTATTGGTCAATCTGCGGGTATGGGAGAACGTGCTGCTGCCGTCCTCCTACTATGGCGTCAAACCCTGCCCGGATGATGCCCGCCGGCTGGAGGACATCCTGGGCTCGCTAGGCATCCAGGAGTGCGAGAAGTTCTGGGGTTCACGGGTTGATGCATTGAGCGCCTACCAGCGACCCCTGGTGGTGGCACTGCGTACGCTGATGACCCGGCCAAGCCTGATCCTGGCCGAGAGCGAATGGTTCAACCACTTGACCTCGCGCCAGGTAGAAGTGCTGTCCGGCATGTTCGCCACGGAGTGTGCCGATGCTACCTGGGTGGTAGCCGGGAACGTCGCGCCGGCGCCCGAATGGGGCGAGTTCCAGCGTATTGATGTCGAAGATGAAAGAGTCAATCAATGACGGTACTGGGCGACAACGATCCACGTTTCCGTGCGCTTCCCTGGAAGATCGCCGCCTTCGTGCTGGCGGCTCTGGTGGGGGCGGCGGCGTCCGTCGTGCTGTTCGCCTGGCACCAGGGCTACTTCGAACCGAAAACGCCGCTCACCTTTGTCAGCGATACGGGTAACGACCTGCGCGTGGGTATGGCGGTGAAATTCTCCGGCTTTACCATCGGCGAAGTGAAGACGCTGACGCTGGATGATAAAGGCCGCGTGCGCATCGCCGTGCTGATCGAGAACCGCTATATGAAGTGGATACGCACGGACTCGATCGGCAAGGTGGGCAAGGACGGCCTGATCGGCGACGCCTATATCGATGTTGGCATCGGCGACCTGCGCAAGCCCGAAGTGGAGCCGAATACTGAGCTGGAGTTCGTTTCCTCGCGCAGCATGGATGACGTGATGCGCGAGGTGCGTGATCGCGCCATGCCGGTGATCAATGAACTGGAGCAGGAAGTACACTTTCTCAGCGGCCCGAACAGCGACCTGAATCGGTCAATGACGAATTTGCGCGAGTTCACGGAAGGCTTGAAGGGCACGCGGGAGCGCGTTGACAAGGTGTTGGACAACCTCGACAAGGTGACGGGCAAGGATGTGCCAGCCACGCTGGAAACCTCGCGCATGGCGCTATTGCGCGTTGATAACGTGTTGAAGGATGTGGAAGGGCGTCTGCCGACCATGATGGATCACGCCAATACCACGCTGCAGCACCTGGAGGCGACGAGTGCTACCGTGCACAAGATCGTTGACCAGAGCGGCCCCGACGCCGTCGGCCTAGTGCGCGAGGGACACGAGCTGGCTCGTAAGGGCAATGTGGTGGTGGATGGCGTGGAACGCAGCTGGCCGCTCAACAAGATGATCTCGCCAGCGCCAACGCAGGCGCCGAGCAGCGATAGCCAGGGGTTGGGCCAATGAAGGGGCTCTATCTCGCGCTGCTGACCTTGTTGGCGGCTTGTGGCTCGACGACGCCACCGCTGCCGCCGGCGCGGCTGGCTGTTCGCGATACGGCCGAGCAGGCTTCGCGCGCCTCGCAGACGGGCAACTGGCACGCGGCGGCAGTGGCCTGGCACGAGGCTGCGCTGCAATATGCCACCCTGGACGATTGGGCCGCCGCCGGGCGTGCAGCGCTGGGCGAGGCGCAGGCCTTGGCGCAGGGCCAGCAGCCGCAAGATGCAAAGGCTGTGTTGGCCGGCGTCGATGCGGGCAAGCGTTATCCGGAAGCGATTCGGGCGGAGGCGGTATACCAATTGGCCTTGATCGACATCCAGCAGCGTGATTGGCGTACAGCGCAATCGCACCTGCAGTCTGCCGCAGAGCGTTTACCGCAAGACACCGGTCTGCAGGCGGCGATTGCCAATGCGCAGGGTAGGGTGGCATTGCAGCAGGGCGACCCGGTCGGCGCCGCGGCCTGGTCGGCAAAGGCCTTGAAATTGGCGGCGATTACACCGGCCGAACGGGCCAATGCCTGGCGGCTGGGGGCTAGTGCGGCATTGGCCGGGAAGGATGCCAAGGCGGCCGACGTGCCCTTGAAGGCTGCGCTCAATCTGGACCGGCAGTTGGCGCGGCCCGCCGCCATCGCGGCCGA
>JAFAKZ010000578.1 GCA_019234745.1 Burkholderiales bacterium | reverse complement strand
AGCGGCACCACGCAGCACAGCAGATCGCCGAATTCGAGGATGTCGATCTTGTAGCGGCGGCAATAGAGGATCAGCGCGGTGATGACCCCCAGCGCGCCGCCATGGAACGACATGCCGCCATGCCATAGCTGCAGGATCTGGATCGGGTCGGCCAGATAGAAGCTGGGCTTGTAGAACAAGATATAGCCGAGCCGTCCGCCCAGCACGGTGCCGACCGTCGCCCAGACCAGGAAATCGTCGATCTGCAAGGCGGTGAAGCTCGACCGCGACTTTTCCGCCAGCCAGCGCAGGTAGCGCCAGCCGCCGGTCAGGCCGGCGATATAGGACAGAGCGTACCAGCGGATGACGACCGGGCCGAGACGCAGCGCGATCGGGTCGATGTCGGGAAACTGCATGGCCATCAGCGATACCGGTCGGGTCGGGAAAGGAAGCCTTGAACATAGGCGGCGACGCCATCCTCGAGCGAGGTGAAGGGCTTGTCGTAGCCGCTGGTCTTGAGACGGTCCATGCGGGCCTCGGTGAAATATTGATATTTGTCGCGGATCGCCACCGGCGTATCGACGAACTTGATATAGGGCTCCTTGCCGGCCGAGCGATAGACCGCCTTGGCCAGGTCGAGGAAGCTGCGCGCCTTGCCGGACCCGAGGTTGAACAGGCCGTTCACGCCCTCATGGTCGAGCAGCCACATCATCACCGACACCACGTCGCCGACCCACACGAAGTCGCGCATCTGGCCGCCATCCTCATATTTGGGATTGTGCGAGCGGAACAGATGGGCCGGAGCGCCCGAGACCGCCTGGGGATAGATCTGGCTGACCACGCTCTGCTGGCCGCCCTTGTGGTATTCGTTCGGGCCATAGACGTTGAAGAATTTCAGCCCGGCCCACTGCGGCGGTAGCGCCGCATTTCCACCACTGGGCGGCAGCGGCGCCTTGTCGGCGACCTTGCGCGCCAGGCGGCGGTCGAACAGATGCTTGCTCCAGCCATAGGCGTTCAGCGGCTGCAGCAGCGACAAAGGCGCCACGCCGAAGGCGTCGTCGAAGCCCTGGGTGCCGTCGCCATAGGTCGCCGCCGAGCTGGCATAGACCAGCCGGACCTGATGCTGCGCGCACCAGTCGAACAGTAGCGAAGACAACTGATAGTTGTTTTCGACAATCTTGTCGGCGTCGGTCTCGGTGGTCGCGGAGATGGCGCCCATATGGAACACCATCTTGATCTTCTTATGGTTCTGGCCGAGGAACTCGAACAGGCGCTCGGGGGCGACGATCTCGGAAATCTCTCGTTTTGCGATATTTTTCCATTTGTCGTTGCTGCGCAGCCGGTCGACCACCACCAGCTCGCCGTCGCCGCGCTCTTCCAGCGCCGCCAGCAGGTTGGAGCCGATGAATCCGGCGCCCCCGGTCACTACATACATAACGACATCCTTCGTCCCAAATGACGCCTCTTATTACAGGCAGAGCGCTCAAAAGACCACTCCCCGCCCCCTGCTGCGTTGCAACAAGGGGGACAGAGCTCTTATAATGGCGGAAATCCTGTGAGGTAAGAAAATGCAAACTGAGAACCGCCTGTTCGACGACTTCGCCCGCATGGCCGGCGGCGCCCTCAACATGCTGACCGGCTTCAAGACCGAGGTCGAGCAGATCGTCCGTCAGCAGATGGAGAGCTGGCTGTCCAATCTCAATCTGGTGACCCGCGAAGAATTCGACACGGTGCGCGAGATGGCGGCCAAGGCGCGCGACGAGCAGGAAACCCTGCTGGCCCGTATCGCCGCGCTGGAGGCCAAGCTTGGCGGCGCTCCGCTTGCGGACGCTGTGGAAAAACCCAAATCCCGTGGGAAGAAAACGGACGCCAATTCGTAACATTGCTTGCGCGCAATGTTCCGTCTCGTTTATCCACAGCCAATTGAACCGGTCCCGAGGATATTTCTTGCACTTGCGAAACTCGCTCTATAGGCTACCCCTTGTGTTGTGTGGGGTAGAGCATACAAGATGTTTGTCTAACGCCTCATGCGTTCCCACGACGAACCGATGGAGGTCGCGGGTATGACTTTCTCGACGATTGTTGAAGAAGAGGCGTCTGCCAATCCTTTGGATTTGGTAGAGCAGTTGGTTACTGCCAATGACTGGCCGTTCGATCGCCGTAACGACGACGAAATGGCCGTAGAGGCCCCCGGCCGTTGGTGTGACTATTCTCTCTATTTCGCCTGGCGCGAAGATATCGGCGCCCTGCATTTCAGCTGTGCGATGGACATGAAGGTGCAGCCGGCCAAGAAGCAGCAGCTCTACGA
>JAFAKZ010000251.1 GCA_019234745.1 Burkholderiales bacterium | reverse complement strand
CATTATCCTCGTGATGGTGGCGCAGATAGCCTTGCCCATGATGCATTACGAGCACAACCTGTATACCTTCGCAGGCATGCCCGATGCGCCGTATTCCGATATGAACGGTTACGGCCATTTCTTGCCGGGTCGTCTCTGGTTCGCGTTTTACTGGCTGCTATTCTGCATTGCTGCCCTGATCAAGGCGCAGGCCTTTTGGGTGCGCGGTATTGCACCGTCCTGGGGTGCGCGCGTGCAGGGGGCCGTCCGGCAACTGCGCGGGCCGTCGGGCATCGCGCTTGCCGGCTTCGGTTTGGCTTGGATCGGCTGCGGCGCCTGGATCTACTACAACACGAACGTGCTGAACGACTACGTACCGAGTGATGTGGCGATGGACCGCCAGGCAAACTACGAAAAGCAGTTCCGCAAATACAAGGGTCTGCCGCAACCGCGCATTACCGACATTCGTGCCAACGTCGACATTTATCCCGAGCGTCGTGCTGTCGACCTGAGCGGCCATTATCGCCTCGTGAACAAGACGGGTGCGCCTATCGACACGCTGTATGTGCAGATGGACCCACAGTACCCGGCGATCTTATCGAATCTACCCGCATACAAGACCGAACTGGCCGACAAGGATTCTGGCTTCCATATCCTCAAGCTTGTGCAGCCGCTCGCAGCAGGCGCTGCCATCGATATGGACTTCAAGGTGGAAGTTCGCAACCCAGGCTTTACCAATACATCGGGCGTCAGTGGTTTTGGGGGTAATGCACTCAACGTGAATTACAACGGCACTTTCTTCAACAACCAGAACTACTTCCCGCACTTGGGATATCAATCGAACGCGGAGCTGCCCGACCGCAACGAGCGGCGCAAGCGTGGCCTGGGCGAGCCAATGCGCATGGCGAAGCTGGAGGACGAGAGGGCGCGTAGCAACAACGACATTTCGAACGATGCGGACTGGATCAGCTACGAGACGACCGTGTCGACGAGTGCCGACCAGACTGCCGTTGCGCCGGGCTACCTGCAGGAGAGCTGGGAGAAGGGTGGGCGCCGCTACTTCCACTACAAGATGGACCGTCCGATGCTCTCGTTCTTCTCCTATCTGTCGGCTGACTGGCAGATCAAGAAGAGCGAATGGCACGGCCTTCCCATCCAGGTCTATTACGACGCCAAGCATGGCTACAACGTGGATCGCATGATCGAAGCTACGCAGAAGGCGCTCGACTACTACACGGCGAACTTCGGGCCCTATCAGCACAAGCAGGTGCGCATCCTGGAATTCCCGCGCTACGCCTCATTTGCGCAGTCCTTCGCGAACACGATTCCGTTCTCGGAAGACATCGGCTTTATCGCCGACCTGCGCAACAAGGATGATATCGACTACGTCTATTACGTTACGGCGCACGAAGTGGCACACCAGTGGTGGGGGCACCAGGTGATCGGTGCAGATGTCCAGGGCGGCTCCATGCTGATGGAGTCCATGGCGCAATATTCCGCCATGATGGTGATGGAGAAAACCTACGGGCGCGAGCATATGCGCCGCTTCCTCCGATTCGAGCTGGACGGCTACTTGAGAGGTCGTGGCGGTGAGCGTATCGAGGAGCAGCCCCTGTATCGCGTCGAGAGTCAGGACTATATCCACTACCGCAAGGGTGCTCTGGTGTTCTATCGCCTGCGCGACGAGATCGGCGAAGCGCCGCTGAACCGTGCCTTGAAACGCTTTGTCCAGGACAAGGCCTATCAGAACGCGCCCTACACCACGTCGAAGGAGATGCTCGACTACATCCGCGCCGAAACACCGGCCGACAAGCAGCAGCTTGTGACGGACCTGTTCGAGAAGATCGTGTTCTACGACAACCGCGTGGTGGAAGCGAACGCGGTCAAGCGCAAGGACGGCAAATGGGACGTGACGATGAAGCTGCACCTGCGCAAGTACGAGACGGACGGGCAGGGCAAGGAGTCGTCCCGTAGCTATGACGAGCCGGTGGAGATCGGCGTGTTCGCCAAGGCCGCGGACGGCAAGGAAGACCACGAGAAGGTACTGATGCTCGACAAGCGCAAGCTGACGGGCGAGGAGCCGACGGTGACGGTGACGGTGGCTGAAGAACCCTACGAAGTCGGCGTCGATCCGTTCAACATCCTGATCGACCGTGTACCGAGCGACAACCGCAAGACGGTGACGGTGGAGCAGTCCAGGATGTAAGGTGCGTCTTGCTCCAGAATACAGCGCCCCGCTTGATGCGGGGCATTGTATTTGGTGGCGCTGCGACCGACTATCAGGTCAGGATGCCCACGGCTGCCCGCTTCACGCGGTCGTTCACCGCTAGCCAAGCGGGTGTCTGCGGTGGCGTTTCCAGCAACAGGAAGTCGAAGTGGCGGCCCTCGTCGAAGACGCGCAGGGTGGCGTACAAATCGCGTGCGAAGGCTTCCGGCTCGTCCGGCATCTGGTGGCTTTCCAGGCCGCACACGCCGCCTGCAAGGGGCGAGCGGTGCAGGATGGCCACGCGCTTGCCTTGTTCCAAGTGACGGTAGGCCTCATCCTCCAGGCGGCGCAGCCCACCCATATAGAGCGGCGTGCGCGGCGCATAGTGCGAGTCGAGCAGGCCGGAGACGCGCAGCTTGGCCTCGGCCGGTTTTTCGTGGTGCACCAGGGTGATGCCCAGCACATCCTCGATCGCCTCGCGCGGCACACCACCCGGCCGCAGCAGGGTAGGGAAGTCGCCCGTCAGGCCGACGATGGTCGATTCCACGCCAACCAGGCAGGGGCCGCCGTCGAGGATCAGCGGCAGGCGTTCGCCAAACTCTGCGTAGACGTGCTGCGCCGTCGTCGGGCTGACATGGCCGAACTGGTTGGCCGAGGGCGCAGCCAGACCGCCGCCGAAGCGGCGCAGCAGCTCGTGCGTGAGCGGATGGGCCGGTGCGCGCAGGCCAACCGTGTCCTGGCCACCCGTCACGGCATCGGGCACCTGCGGCTGGCGCTGCAGGATCAGGGTCAGCGAGCCGGGCCAGAACGCTTCGGCCAGCTTCCAGGCAGAGTCGGGGATGTCGCGCGCCCAGTCGCTCAGCTGATCTTTGCCGGCCAGGTGCACGATCACGGGGTGATCGGCTGGCCGCCCTTTCATGGTGAAGATCTTCGCCACGGCCTCGGGCCGCGCCGCATCGGCCGCCAGCCCGTAGACCGTCTCGGTCGGAATACCGACCAGTTCGCCTGCACGCAGCAGCGCAAGCGCCTCGTCTATGTTGGTGGATATGTTTTGCATACGGGGATTGTAGCGTGCCGCTGGGTGATCTGCGCCGCGTCCCCGCAAGTTCACTGGATCATGGGCGGCCGATGCGGCGCAATGACGGCACCCGAGCAGACGTCCAGGGATTGTGCTCCGCCGTACAGCGTCAGGCCGGCCGCCGCAATCAACAAACCGCCCACGCACTTGGCCGCCCAGGCGTTTGCCCGTGGTCGCGACGAGAGCAACACCTGGGCCTGCGCAGCCAGGAGCGCTACGGCGCCATATACGGCAATCTGCGTGAACGCTGTGATCACGCTCAAGGTTGCCGCCTGCTGCCAGATGGGGCCGCGGTCGGCGTGCACGAACTGGGGGAAGATGGCGAGCATGAACAAATAGGCTTTGGGGTTGAGCAGGCAGGTCGCCATGGCGCGCACGAAGCTGGTACCTAGCTTGGGCGAGGCATTGCTCGCGACGGGGCCATCGAGCTTGCTTACCTTGATCAGCGACCAGCCTATCCAGGCCAGGTAGACGGCGCCGGCCAGCAGCATGGCGGCAAAGGCCATGGGGATAAGCTTGAGCACGACGCTCAGGCCCGTGGCGCCGATCGCCATATGGCAGAAGCCGCCCACCACGATGCCGGCCACCGCGGCAAACCCGGCGCGCCGGCCGCCCACCATGCTGCTGCCCATCACAAACGCCATGTCCATGCCCGGCAGCACGATCACGCCGAATACGAGCAGGAAATACAGCCAGAGATTATTTGCGGCGTTCATATTATTGCGCTCCTCAGGTGTTTTGCTTCCGTGAGGGGCAATGTAAGCGTGATATAGGGCGAATTCCGCCCTAATACGGCGTAAGATGGGCGCATGGCTAAATCCACCAGCCGCGTCCTCGCGCTACTCGAACTACTGCAGTCCCATGGTCTGATGAGCGGGAGTGAACTCGCGCGCCGCCTGGACGTCGACCCGCGCACGCTGCGCCGCTACATCGTCGCGCTGGACGAACTGGGCATCCCGCTCGTGACGGAACGGGGGCGCGATGGCGGCTACCGGCTGATGCAGGGCTTCAAGCTGCCGCCCATGATGTTCGACAACGAGGAAGCGATGGCCCTGGCGCTGGGCCTGGTAGCTGGTCGCCAGCTGGGTTTGGCGCTGGCGGCGGGGGCGAGCGCCTTGTCCAAGCTGGAGCGCGTGCTACCGGCCACCTTGCGCGACCGCGTGCACGCCGTGGGCGATACGGTAGCGCTCGACATCGCGCGCGCCCGCTCGCTGGAAAATAGCGAAACGCTCGCCACCGTCAGCACAGCCTCGCACCAGCAGCAGCGCCTGCATATCCGCTATGTCGATAACGTCGGCAGCCGCACGGAGCGCGATATCGATCCCTACGGCCTCGCGCTGTGGGAGGGCAACTGGTATGTCGTGTCCTACTGCCACCTGCGGCAGGGCATGCGTACTTTCCGGCTCGACCATATCGAAGCGGTACGCCCGATCCCGGCCAGCTTCGGTAGACCAGCCGATTTCGACCCCATCGCCTACCTGGAAGAGGCGATCGCCCGCCTGCCGCGCAAGCACGCTGTGCAGGTCGTGCTGCATACCGATCTGCAGACGGCAAAGCGCTATCTGTTTACCACCATGGGTGTGCTGGAGCCGCAGGATGAGGGCGTGCTGCTGAAGAGCCAGGCGGATAGCCTGGAATGGATGGCACGCGAGCTGGCTCGGCTGCCATTCGGCTTCGATATTCAGGAGCCCGTTGAGCTCAAGACGATACTGGCGGCGCATGCGCGGCGCCTGCTCGCTACTTTGGGTGAAGCGTAGGGCAGGTTGGCTTGATCAACCCAACCTACATGGTTGCCATCAGAATCCGACGGTAATCCCGATGCTCGCCACCGGCCAGGCCTTGAAGCTCGACACGCTGTCCTGCAAATGGCGCTGTTCGGCGGCAACGTCCTGCGCTAGCCGGCTGCTATTGCACGTGCTGGAACTGGCGGCGCAGGCGGCATTGACGGACGCGCTGGCGCCTTGGAAGAAGGCGCCAAAGTCGGCATAGAAGTTGATGCCCGCGCCGGCTACGCTGCCATACCCAACGCCGACATAGGGCGCGATCGAATGCGCCTGCTTGATCTGCCCATTGATATAGCCGATATCGCTGGCCCGGTAGGCATCGCCGTTGATCGTATAGGTGCCGCTGGTGGGTTGGCCGGTCAGGTCGAAGCGATTGTGCGCGCCATAGACCCCGCCCGTGACGCGGAAGGGACCGAGCGGCGACCAGTCCAGCAGCAGGCGAAGGTCCTGCAGCTTGGCGCGGCCGTGGTAGCTGACGTTGGTCTTGTTGACGTCGTGGTTGTAGTCGAAACCGCTGATACCGACGCGGCCCGAGAAGGTGGGAATGATGTCGAAGCCGTAATCGGCGCCGAGGCCGGTCGTGCCGACGTTCACGCCGATGCCCGTGGCCGAAACATGCGCCGCTGCGGCGGCAAGCATGGCGGCGATCAGGGATGTGGTCTTCATGGTGTGGAGCCCTTGTCTGGATGAGGACCCCTGCATGTTAGGCCAAGCCACACTCAATGCGCCACATCACCCGCCTGCGCCAGGCGCGGCGGCTTACGCATCCAGAAGAGCAGCGGCAGCAGCGAGCAGATGATGATGCCGAACACCAGGAACAGGTCGCTGAAGGCTAGCATCATGGCCTGGCCATTTACCTGCTGGTCGATCAGTGCATAGGCCTTGTGCGTGGCTTCGAACGCTGTCGACCCCTTGCCCATGAAGAGATGGCTGAAGGCATTTACACGGTCAGCCACAGATGCGTTGTCTTCCGCCAAGTGGGTGACCAGACCGGCGCGCTTGGTGTTCTCCAATTTGGTAAGCAGGGTGGCCGACAGCGCAATACCCACGCTGCCGCCCAGCTGGCGCACCAGGTTGTACATGCCCGTAGCGTTCGGAATCTCGCTGATGGAGATGCTGGCAAGCGTCAGGTTGTTGAGTGGCATGAACACCAGGCCCAGGCCAAAGCCGCGCAGCAAGAGCGGCCAGAAGAAGTCTGCCTGGCCCGACTGCGTGGTGAACAGGTGATGGCCCCACATGGCGTACATAAAGACGCTGGCACCCGCCATGATCA
This sequence comes from Burkholderiales bacterium, assembly GCA_019234745.1. Taxonomy (GTDB): domain Bacteria; phylum Pseudomonadota; class Gammaproteobacteria; order Burkholderiales; family Chitinimonadaceae; genus JAFAKZ01. The sequence continues at coordinate 13,176 of JAFAKZ010000251.1, read as the reverse complement.
CGAAGTGTGCAGGTACCCCGCGCGCCAGCAGCTTGGCCGCAATCGGCATCGTGAACGCGGCGGCGAGCGCGGACGGCAGGATGATCATGCCCGTCTGGAACGCATCGAAGCCAATTAGCGTCTGCGCGTAAACGGGGAACAGGAACACGGTGGAGAACAGCGCCGCACCCAGGCAGAAAGTAAACACGAGGCCCATGGAGAACTGCACGTCGCGCATGATGCGCAGGTTGACGACGGGGTGGCTGAATTCGAGCTGGCGGATGGCGAAGGCGAACAAGCTCAGAAAACTGGCAATCGCGTAGGTGATGATCTCGTTGGACTGGAACCAGTCCTGCTTCTCGCCGCGCTCCAGCATCAGCTGCAAGGCACCTACGCCAACAGCCAGCAGGGCGAGGCCGAGATAGTCGACCGCGTCGACGATGCGGCGGTGGGCCGAGTCCGGCACGAAGCTCAGCACGGCAACCAGTGCGATCGCACCCAGGGGCAGGTTGATGTAGAAGATCCAGGGCCAGGACCAGGTGTCGGTAATCCAGCCGCCCACCGTGGGGCCGAGCGAGGGGCCGAACATGATGCCCATGCCGAAGATGGCCATGGCCGTGGCCATTTCCTTGGATGGAAAGACCTCGTACAAGGTCGCCTGTGCCGTGGCGATCAGGCCGCCGCCGCCCAGGCCTTGGATGATGCGCCAGAACACCAGCTCGCCCAGCGAGGTCGAGTTGCCGCATGCCCAGGATGCGACGGTAAACACCAGGATGGACAGCGCCAGGTAGTTGCGCCGGCCGAACTGGTTCGCGAGGAAGCCGGAGATCGGCAGCACGATCACGTTGGCTACCACATAGCCGATCGATACCCAGGTGATTTCATCGAGCGTCGCGCCCAGCGTGCCCATCATATGAGGCACGGCCACGTTCACGATGCTGGTGTCCAGCAGCTCCAGCACGCAGGCGAGCGTTACCGTGGCAGCGATGATAAAGCGGTTGCGGTGGATGGCTTCCGGGCTGTTGCTGCGCAGGAGTCCGGGGAGGAAGGGCTTCATATAGGAGACCTGTTAGCGCTGATGGGTGAAGGCAAGCTTTACGCCGATAAATAGAAAGAGGGCGCCGACGCCGCGGTTGAGCCAGTCGGTGAGCGCGCCGCCTGCCTTGATGCGGCTGCTTGCGGTGGCGGCTGTGAAGGCGAGCAGGTGGCAGTACAGCATGCCGTTGAAATTGAACAAGGTGCCTAGGAAGACGAAGGCCAGCGCCTTTGTCGGCGCGGCCGGGTCGATGAACTGCGGTACGAAGGCGAGGAAGAAGAGCGCGACCTTGGGGTTTAGCGCATTGGTCCAAAAGCCTTGCCAGTAGATGGCCTTGAGTGGCAGGGCAGGGACGCTGCCCAAGGCGGTGCCGGTACCGCCGCGGCTGCGCAACAGGCCTATGCCTACCCAGACCAGATAGGCCGCACCAACCAGCTTCACCACGGTAAAGGCGGTGGCCGACGCAGCCATCAAGGCCGACAAGCCGAATGCGGCAGCCAGGATGTGTACGAAAGTGCCTGTGCCTATGCCCAATGCGGCGGCCGAGCCGGCGCGGAAGCCACCGGAGGCGGCACGCGAGGCGATATAGATGGAGTCCGGCCCTGGCGTGATGTTCAGCAGGATGCCCGATGCAACAAAGAGCGCGAGATCGTGGGTGCCAAGCATGTCCTACGTCCTTTATTGCGGCGCGTAACCGGTGCGCAGCGCGTGCGCCCAGTCTGGCCGGTCGTTAATGGCCGCCTGCTTGGCAGCGGCTTCGAAATCGTAGGGGACGGCGATCAGGCTGCCCGTCCATTCTTCTGCACTGCGTTCCACGATGGCATAGCGGGTATCCGTGCCACCGTTCTCGATCACGTGATCGTAAGGCGCGCCATCGCGGTAGGCCGGCAGCCCCACGCTGCCGGGGTTCACCAGCAGGCGTCCCGCTGCGTCGCGCATCATGCGCGGCATATGGGTGTGGCCGCAGGCGACCAGCCGCGCATCGCTTGTGCCGAGGCGCTCGGCGATCTCCGCGGCCGTGGCAAGCCGTGCGCCGGCTGGTGTCACCGTCTCGAAAAAGTAGGTCAAATCGCTCGTCGGTGTGCCATGGCACAGCTGCACGTCCTCAAAGCGCGCCGTGTCGCGCAGGCTGTGCAACCAGGCGTAGACCGGCTCGTCGATGCAACGGGCCGCGTGCAGGTCGGACACCTCCATGATGGCCGCGTCCTTGCTGCGCAGCTGGCGCTCGTGATTGCCGGCGAGCTGCAGCCAGTCCTGCCGCATCAGGAAGTCGGCCGTCTCAGCCGGCCATAGCGGCCCGCTCAGATGGTCGCCCAGGTTGATGATGCGGTCGACACCGCGCCGGGCGATGTCGGCCAGGACGGCCTCCAGCGCGGGCAGGTTGCCGTGTATGTCGGACACAAAGGCGATACGCATGATGGGCATTACCTCCGTGTCACGGGCGTCTAAGGGTCAGCCTACCTTGATCGTGGCCGTCACGCTCATGCCGGGGCGCAGCGGCGTGGTCTTGGCGTCAAACTCGTCCAGCTTTACCTTCACCGGTACGCGCTGCACCACCTTGGTGAAGTTGCCGCTGGCGTTGTCCGGCGGCAGCAGGGCGAACTTGGCACCCGTGGCGGCGCTGAAGGAGTCGACCTTGCCCGTGAATTTCTTGCCCGGGTAGGCATCCACTTCCACGCTCACCGGCTGACCTTCGCGCACATGGCCCACTTCCGTTTCCTTGAGGTTGGCAACCACCCACAGGTCGTTCATCGGCACCACGTACATCAGCGTCTGGCCGGGCTGCACCAATTGTCCCACTTCCACGGCCTTCTTGCTGACCACGCCGTTGGCGGGGGCCACGACGTTCGTGTCGTTGAACTGGATGGCGGCGAGGTCGCGTTGGGCGCGTACGGAGTCGACCTTGGCCTGGGCGGACTTGAGTCCTGCGCCAGCCACACCGATCTGTTGGCCGGCGGCCGATGCCGTGTCGCGCGAGGTCTTCAGTTGCGAATCGGCGGCGCGGGCGGCCGCTTCGGCGCCGTCGAGCGCGGACGCACTGGCCATGCCCTTGGCGGCGAGCGAGCGGATACGTACCAGCTCGTTGTGTGCGTGTTCGGCGTTCGCTTCGGCCTGGGCCACGGCGGAGCTGGCCGCTGCGGCACTGGCCTGGGCGTAGCTGACCTGCGCTTCGGCCTGGCCGGCCGTGTCCTTGCCGCCCGCATTGGAGATGGCGATCTTCAGGTCCGCTTCGGCTTGCGACAGGCGCGCGCCATAGTCGCGGTCGTCGATCTTCACCAGCAGGTTGCCGTCGGCCACCGGCTGGTTGTCGCTGACGTTGACCTTGGCGACATAGCCGCCCACCTTGGCCGCGATCGGTACGATATGGCCTTCGATCTGGGCATTGTCGGTATCGACATAATTATGAGCATGCCACCAGTGGTAGCCCACCCAGGCGGCGATGCCGACGCCGGCGACGGCGAATACGAGGCGCGCCTTGCTTTGCTTTTGCGGTTGGGGAGTGTCGCTCATGGCTTGTCCTGTGGAAAATTGGGTTGTGCGATGCTCAGGCCTTCAAGCCCTGCATCAACATGTCAAAGTGGAAGGCCGCGTAGTCGGCCACGCTTACGGCATCCGGGTCGCAGGCGGAAAAGCTGCGCGACCAGACCTTGACCATCAGTAGCGGTGCGGTCACCGCACGCGTGGCCATCATCACGTCCACGGGCCTGAACTCGCCGGCGGCTATGCCGCGCTCGATGATGTCGGCGAAGATTCGGCGGCTGCGCACAACGATCTCGTTCACGTAGAACTGCGCCAGCTCCGGGAAATTGGACGCTTCTGCGATCATCAATTTGGTGATGCCGCCCGTTTGGCTGTTCATCAGGCGATTCGCCCAGGCCAGCAGCATCTCGCGCAACAGATCGGCCCAGGGTCCCTTGTGCTCGCCGATCATGCTCTCGGCCATTTCCAGCTCCGGCACCAGCGTCTCGCGGATCACGGCCTTGAATAGGTCTTCCTTGTTCGCGAAGTAGAGGTAGACGGTGCCCTTGGTCACGCCTGCCTGCTTGGCCACGTCGTCAAGGCGCGTAGCGGCAAAGCCCCGGTCGATGAACAGCGTCAGTGCGGCTTCGATGATTTCGGCGGGGCGGGCGTCCTTGCGGCGCTGCCAGCGTGGCTGCGGCGTATCCATTTGCATCGCTCTACTAAATAACTCGTGAGTAATTTACTGCATTGCTGACTCAAAAGTCAACAAAATCCGTATACCGAAGCACCAAATTTTTTTACATAAGGGATTGAAACGGTTACATAAATGGGTTACGGTTAGAAAATGCTAATGCAGCTTGATAAGAAACCTACGCAAGTGACTGAATTTTCGATTGAATTGATCGAAAAGCGCCCGGCTTCACCCATTTCCCGTCCGCCACTGCTGTTTATTCACGGTGCCTACACGGCCGCCTGGTGCTGGCAACCGCATTTTCTCGACTACTTTGCCGATGCCGGTTACGACTGCTTCGCCGTGAGCCTGCGCGACCACGGCGGCAGCAGCGCGCCCCATGGGGCAGGGGGCTGGAGCATTGCCGACTACGCGTCCGACGTGAACCTGGCGATGGATGAAGTCGTCGCGAAGACGGGCCGCAACCCGATACTCGTCGGCCACTCCATGGGCGGCTTTCTGGCGCTGATGGTGTCGCGCAACCGTGCCGTGTCGGGCCTTGCGCTATTGGCGACGGTACCGCCGGAAGGCTTGATCGGCTCCGCCTTGCACCTGTTCTGGCGCCACCCGCAGCTGCTATGGGAGCTCAACGTCATTCACCATGGCGGGCATCCGCCCAGGCTGGCCAAGTTGCGCGAGCTGCTGTTTTCGGATGCCGTACCCGAGTGCGAGCTTCAGCACTATGCCAACCTATTCGCCCAGGAGTCCGACCGCGCGCTGCTCGACATGACGCTGCCCCAATTCGACCTGCGCACGCCGCTGGGCCATCCACCCGCATTTGTGCTGGCAAGCCGCCACGACATGCTGATGCCGGCCCACCTGAGCCAGAGTGCAGCGCACTTCCTGGGTGTGAAGGCGGAGCTGGTGGACGGCGTGGGCCACCTGATGATGCTGGATGGTCGTTGGCAGCTAGCGGCGGAACCGCTACTGCACTGGCTGGAGGAGCTGCCGTGAGATATCTCGCCCTGTTGACGATGCTCCTGCTGCTGGCCGGTTGCGCGACGCCGGCGATGCATGCGGCGCAGAGCCGCACGCATGGCAATGGCGAGCACGACGACATCGCGGACTTCGCCAAGGGCGACACTCAAGCAGCGCCATCTGCCACGATCAACGACTCAGGCCGCGAAATTGTGATGTATGCGATGGGCCTGATCGACGTGGGTTACGTCTTTGGCGGCAAGAACCCGGAGGCAGGCTTGGACTGCTCGGGCATGGTCAGCTTCATCTACCGCAATGCGGTGAACATCGATCTGCGCGGTAGCGCGGCCGATATCGCCAAGCACGGCCATGCCATCGGTCGAGCCGACCTGCAGGTGGGTGACCTCGTATTCTTCAATACGATGAACCGGCCGTACTCCCACGTCGGCATTTATATCGGCGACGGCCGCTTCGTGCACGCGCCGTCCTCACGCGGGCGCATCCGCATCGAGAGCCTGAGCAACCGCTATTTCTCCCAGCGCTTCGAAGAGGCCAGAACCTTGTTCGCGAGTTAAGTCGCGGATTGTCCGACTCCTTGATTTCTGCGCTGCTGCCCACAACTCCGAGCATCATTGATCAGGTTTTGGGAGTACGGCCATGGCCGACAGCAACGCGCAGCTTGCCAGCATCAATCAGAAGATTCTCGCAGCAGGTGAAACGCTGCCGGCCGTGAAGCTCGCCGATGGCACCGCTGTTCAAACCGGTACCGTGGCCACCATGCTGCACAATGTCGGTCGCTACAACGCAGGCGAACGAGGTGAGGTGGAGCGCGAGCTGGCGCTTTCGGTCCCTACCTTGATCAAGGTAGGGCTGTTCGAGCTGTTTTCGCCGGAGGAATGGATGGCCGGCGACAATCCTGGCCGCCACTTCGTTGGGAGCAGGGCCAAGGAACTACTCGATGCAAGCGGCGAGGATTCAGGTAAGCCTGCCTGAACCAATTCTTAGCAGCGCGTGCCGGGGTCAGGTCAATACCGCGGCATTACCTTGTGTGAGTCGTAGCTGTTGACTGTCACATAGCTATCGTAGCGAATCCCATCCAGCGTAAAGGCCAGCCGATGGCGTTGCGATTTGCCGGCCGCCTGCGTGGGCTGGTAGATCACATCGCTTGCGCCGAAGCTGTGCACGATCCAGTTGGGCACGTCCCCTTCGGGCATGGCGCTGATCTGGTCCAGGATCAGCGTGATCTTGGTGTAATGGTCTGGGTAGAGCTTCTGGATGGTCGGCAGCTGGAAGGAAAAGTCGAAGTGCACGCTGCTCGCCTTGTCGGCCAGGACTGCGGTGGCTGCTAGGCTGACGAGTAGAGCTGCCAAATATCGTGTTGCGATGTTCATACGGTATTGTCCTGAGCCTGTTAGGGGTCATCCTACACGGAATTGCCGACCGATAAACGGTTGCCCACGATATGCCCGGCCTACCTTGGGTTTAGTGAGAATCCTATGGGGCGTCGGAACAGATCAGCACGATCAAGACCACCTTGGGTCAGCTGGCTAACGCCATGCGCCAGATTGCCGAGGCGACCAAGGAGTAGTCGGTTGCCGTGACATCGCTGGCAACCCCGTCCGAGCAGATCAGCGTCAAGACGCAGTCGACCGACCATGCTTTGCAGGAAACGGCCGAGGCCATCGACCTGTTGAGCCAGCGGGCGACCAGCCTGGGTCAGCTGGTGGGGCGCTTCAAGATCTGATTTTTCCGCTTTGCGTTGTTCTGGCAGCGGGCGGGTTCGACTTGGACCTGCCCGCTGTTCGCTTTGCGGCCACACAGGCCGATTTGCGCGATATCTAGTGGAAACAGAACAGAAACAAACAGATGCAAAATAGCAACATATGTTTATGTCATATTTTACAAGAAGATTACTTATGGGCAAACATTCCGCGTCGCCAAAAAAGGCGATACGCCAGTGCCGGACAAAACCCCATGCGGAGAAAGGGGTGGTGCGGGCGTTAAGCGCCACGGTCAAGTGGCCGTGGCATCACGAAAGTACAAAGGAGAAAGTAGAAAATGATGTTCAAGCAAAAGAAGCTGGCCTTCGCGCTGGTCGCATCGCTGGGTATCGCCGCTCACGCAGAGAACTGGGTGAGCACGGCAACCCACGCACACCCGGTCGTCGGCAAGCTGGCAGCTCGCGGCGCCATTCTTCCGAGCTCGGCGCTGGCGTCGGGCCAGCGGGTTCATGTGGCCGTGACGCTCAAGCTGCGCAACAAGGCTGACCTGGACAGCCTGACCCGCCGTATCCAGAGCGGCAAGTCGCACCACTTCCTGAGCACGGCCGAATTCATGAAGCACCACGCGCCGACGCAGCATCAGGTCGATAGCGTCGTCGCTCACCTGTCCCAGGCTGGCTTCAGCAACATCCACGTTGCTGCCAACAATCTGGTGATCACGGCTGACGGCTCCGCCGGCGCAGTCAACACGGCCTTCCATACCAAGCTGCATCGCGTCACCGTGCAGGGTCGCGAGGCGTTCGCCAACGTGTCCGATGCGATGGTTCCGCAGTCGCTGGGCGACACCGTGCTGGCTGTGGAAGGCCTGCAGACTGTCACCATGATGCACACGGTGCAGCACGCTTCCCAACTGGGCGGCCGCATGCACACGATGAGCGTGAACGGCCACAATCCGACCGACTTCTCGACCATCTATGACGCCGATGGTCTGCCGCCTGCCACGAATACCGTTGTCGGTATCATCTCGGAAGGCGACCTGACGCAGACCATCGCCGACCTGAACACGTTCACCAGCAACGCAGGCTTCCCGACCGTCAACACGTCGGTCGTCAACGCCGGTACGCCGACGTCCGACACGAGCGGTATCGGCGAATGGAACCTGGACAGCCAGGACATCATCGCTGCTGCAGGTGGCCAGGTTAAGCAGATGATCTTCTACGTGGCGCCATCCATGTCCAACGCCGACATTACGGCCGCCATCAACAAGGCCCAGAGCGACAACCAGGCCAAGGTCGTGAACGTGTCGCTGGGCGAGTGTGAAGACGGCGCCAATAGCGACGGCATGGTGGCCTCGGTCGACCAGATCCTGCAGACGGCTGTGGCCCAGGGCCAGATATTCTCCGTCTCGACGGGCGACTCCGGTTCGGACGAGTGCGGCGACGGCAGCAACGACCAGAGCTACCCGGCCGTGTCGCCGTACGTGATGGCCATCGGCGGCACCACGGTCGATGCCAACGGCACCAGCTACAACAGCGAAAGCGTGTGGAACGGCACGGGTGGCGGCATCAGCAGCACGGAAGCCGCTCCGACCTGGCAGGCCAATTCGGGCGTGCTAGGTTCGTCGACCCAGCGCGGCGTGCCCGATGTGTCGTTCGATGCCGATCCGGCCAGCGGCGCCAACGTGCTGGTCAACGGCCAGACCCAGACCATCGGCGGCACCAGCCTGGCTGCACCGCTGTTCACGGGCTTCTGGGCACGTATCGAGTCAGCCAACAACAACGCCTTCAGCTTCCCGGCAGCGGCCATCTACAACGTGGCTGCCAACAACCCGCAGCTGTTCCACGATGTGACCAACGGCTCTAATGGCGCTTGGTCCGCCCAAAGCGGCTGGGACTATGCATCGGGCTGGGGCAGCATCGACGTGGGTGCGCTGAACAGCTACATCCAGACCAACGGTGGATTCTGATCCAGCATGTAATGACGCAGGATAGGTAATCCCTGAACCGATTTTGCGTTGGTGTTTTGGGCCCGGCCGATAAGCCGGGCTCTTTTTGTTTGCTTGAGGTTTGCTTCAGGCCTTCTTGTGGCCCGGCAAGGTCGACGCGATGTCGCTCTGCGCCAGCGCGATGGCGCGTTCGACGGCCGAGTCGAACCTGTGATGCAGGTCCTCCGCTTCGATATGGCGGCGGAAGAAGTCTGCCCAGAGGAATTCGGCGAATGCCGCGTGCGTCTTTTCATAGCCGCCGGCGTTGCGTACGAAGCCCGCGAGCGAGCGGTAAGGGTCGTCCTTGAGCTTTTCCAGGTGGTTGGGGATGGACGAGAAGTGGTGGCGCACGCCGAATTCGTCCAGCGGGTGCACCCAGGCCGACTTTTCCATCTCGGTCCAGAAGGCGTCCATATCGAGCGCCGATAGGTCAGCCTGCACCTCGAAGAAGCCCGTCTTCACATCGGCCTCATAGGCTGCGCGGCCCAGGTGGTGATGGTCGGTGATATACAGCCTCTGCTGCGGGCCCAGCACGGCCGGGATCAAGTGCGCGCGCATGAATTCCTGCTGCTCATGCGGCTGCATATGCTGCAGGCGCTTCATCTTGTCGTGCACTTCGCGCATGCCTACTGTCAGCTGGGTGGGATGCAGATGGTGGATGGTCGATTCGTGCAATTTGGACATGATCGGGCGTACCTAGGGTGACTTGAACAAATAATAGACTGCCGCGCCGATTCTACGCCCGCAGAGGAGCAGCTGACTTACGGAAATCGATATTCGGACAGCTGAAATAAACACGCCCCAGCTTTGGGCCAGGGCGTGTTGTGACTCGAAGAGGAGGGCGCTTAGCGCAGCTCGCCGACCAGGGACTTCAGCAGATTGGTCGACGGGACTTCGGCCAGCTGGCTGCCGTCACGCGTGCCAACGCGTACTGTCGTTTCCGGATCCTTGCCTGCCACGATCACGATGTACTCGGGGCCCTTGCTGTCGGTCGATTTCTTCTTGTCCTCGTCGCTCTTCCAGAATTCCAGCTTGCGCCAGAAGCTCGGGTCGTCCTTCGCGGCCACGAAGTCGCTCGGGCGAACATAGTAGATACCAAGCGAACGGTCGCGGTCGTTGATGGTGTAGCCGGCGCGTTCCAGCGCCTGGCCTACGCGGCGCCATGCGCGGTCGAAGCTTTCGTGCAGCTGGATAAAGCGCTTGCCATCTGCCGGCGTAATCAGGGTAGCGCGGTCCAGCACGGGGCTGCCGTTGGCCTTTGTTTCACCGGCTGCGGTGTCCGCGCCGGCTGAGGCGACCTGCTTAGGCGCCGTGTCGAGCACTTCGCCGGCGATTTCGGCGTTCACGCCAAGACGGACCAGCAGCAGCTTCAGTTCGGCCGCTTCGCGTTCCGGCTGCGGCTTGCGCTCAAGCCAGCGTACGGCGCGGGAATCCTTGTTTTGCGCGTCGACGTAGACTTCGTCCATGCCACGGTGCGTGATGTAGATTTCCGTGCTGTCAGGCTCCGTACCGCGCTCCAGGCGCATGCCGTACTGGTCGATGCGGCCCGACGAATAGGTGGAACCCAGGGTGCGGGAGAACCAGGAATGAATGAAGCTGCCGGGGACTTCCGGATGCTCTTCCAGCCAGTTGGTCTCCAGTAGGCCAGCGGTCGGGTCGTCCTTGCTCAGTGCGAAACCCTGGTCGATCCAGAACTGGCGTGCCAGCGGCCACACGACTTCCGGCGCAGCGTTGACGACCAGCCAACGCACGTCGCCCGCGCTCTCCATGCGCACCTTGGTGAACTTCGGCAGCACGGTGCCTGATTGCAGGACCTTCTTGCCTTCCGTGCTCAGGCGGGTGTCCATGCCGGGGATGGCAAAGTTGGTATTGGTGTCGGGCGCACTCAGGTCAGGCGGTACTTCGAGCGACTGGTTCTTGATTTCCTGACGCGACTTGGCGTACTCGGATTCCTTGGCCTTGTCGTCCTTGCCAAAGAAGGGGATATGGAACGTCGTGTTAGCGCAGCCGGCGAGCAGCAGGGTCGCGGCAATCGTCGCGCTGAGGCGGGTATATCGCATAAGAAGTGGCGTTTCCGTTAAATCTCGATGCCGGCTTGGCGCATGGCGGCGCGAACCGGGGCTTCGGCCGAGGCCGACAGGTGCGTAAGCGGCAGGCGAAGGCCTGCCGGCATGAGTCCAAGTTGGCTGACAGCCCACTTGGCCGGGATGGGGTTGGCTTCGATGAACAGGTCCTTGTGCAGAGCCTGCAGTTTGTCGTTTGCGGCGCGGCCTGCGGCAATGTCGCCACGCAGCGCTGCAGCGCACATTTCGCTCATCAGCTTGGGCGCCACATTGGCCGTGACGGAGATCACGCCATGGCCACCCAGCAGCATGAAGGCGAGGCCCGTAGCGTCGTCGCCCGAGTACAGCGCGAAATCCTTGGGAGCACGCAGGAACAGGTCACAGGCGCGGCCGATATCACCGGTGGCGTCCTTGAGGCCGACGATATTGGGCAGGCCAGCCAGGCGCAGCGCTGTATCGTTGCTCATGTCGGCTACGGTGCGGCCCGGCACGTTGTACATCAGCAAGGGCAGGTCCACCGCTTCGGCTTGGGCCTTGTAATGCTGGTAGATGCCTTCCTGCGTCGGTTTGTTGTAGTAGGGCACCACAGACAAGGACATGTCGGCACCGACCTGCTTGGCCGCCAAGCCGAGGTCGATCGCTTCCTTGGTCGAGTTCGCACCCGTGCCGGCGATCACCTTGACGCGACCGGCAGCGTATTCCACGACGGCCTTTACCACCTTGATGTGTTCGTCGCAATCGAGCGTGGCCGATTCGCCGGTCGTGCCAACGGCGACGATACCAGCCGTGCCGGACGCGACATGGAAATCCACCAGCTTCTTCAAGCTGGGGAAATCGAGGCTGCCGTCCTCGAACATCGGGGTCACGATCGCGACCAGACTACCTTTCAACATGGGCTCTATCCGTACGGCGGAAGGGATCAAACTTCGATTCTAACCGAATCGTCGCTACTGGGCATAGAAGCTGTTAGGGGTATTGCCCACACACAGGAAGCACACATACCGAGACTCCAGACTGCAAGCGGCGTTGGAGGTTCCTCGGGGATGCGAAAAGACCGGTTTACTGCAAGAGACCTACATGTTGCGGATAGTCCGTGATGATCGCGTGCACGCCGAATTCGCGCATCAGCTGGTGCTCATAGGCCGTTTTGGCGCCGTAGACGATATTGTGAAAGCCCAGTGCGTTGGCCTGGCGCAGCACATCGGGGTCGACGATCTCGCAATCCCACACGAGCGTACGCAGGTTGCGATGGGGCAGGGCGGCGTGCAGCAGGGTATTGATGGCGGCCGGGCGGTGCGCGTTGAGCAGCCCACATTCCGCCTGCAGCAGTTCGGCAGCCGCCAGCACGATGTCGTGGCGGAACGAGGTCACCAGGAGGCGGTGCGTCTCGTCGTAGCGGGTGAGGATGGGCAGGGCCAGGCTGGCTGCGGCTGGCGTCTTGATCTCGATATTCCAATGCGCACCGGGGAATGCCTCGAGCGCTTCCGTCAACGTGGGCACCGTGTAGCCGCACAGCTCCGACAGCTGCTTGCGTGTGAGCGAGGCCACGGGCACGCCGTTGCGCGCAATGCGGTCGTGGAACAGAACGGGTTCGTTGTTGGCGCTCACGCGCACATCGGTCTCGATGCCCTCGAAGCCGATGCCAAGCGCTGCCTCGAAGGCGGCGAGCGTGTTTTCTGGGTGTTCGAAGTGGAACCCGCGGTGGGCAAGCAGATGCATGGTGTTCTACGATTTGTGGCCTGTCTGCAGTGTAGGCCAATTGGCGCGATTAGGCAGCGGGTGGGCGGTATGGACGGCGAAATGACAACGGGAGCTCCGGGCTCCCGTTGGCGCATTCGGTTGCAACGCGTTGGCGCTAAACGATGAAAGCGGCGACCACGGCGCACACCATGATCAGCAAGCCGAGAACCAGCATGCCGTCGAACCTGTCATCGATGGGGTGGTCATTATCCGCGTGGTAATGCTCGGCATGATGGGAATCGAGATGTGTTTGCATGATGGCGCTCCTGGGATAAATCTGCGTTATGTGGCAGATCAAAACGTCAGCGTCCGCCCGGGAAACCCGGGCGCTTACGGACCGTGGAATATTCAACGATTCCTCGCTGATTGATTCCACTCCCCCCGCCCTCGCAGCCGCGAGGGAGCCTCGCTCACGCTCGTTAATGGACCGCTCAGAGGTTCGCTAGGCTGGCGGCCTCTCAGGGTAACGCGTCGGGCTCTCGCGCATGGTTATGCTGCGCTTCTGGCTGCCGCTGCGCCACGGACTTGTGATCAACGGTTGC
>JAFAKZ010000059.1 GCA_019234745.1 Burkholderiales bacterium | reverse complement strand
CCAACAATACGGCCATCTACGCTCGCTCCGGCCGCACGTTGGCTGTGCGCCAGCAACAGCGCCAGGCGCGGCACTCGGCGAGGCGTGCGCTCCAGCCCTTGTCGCATGGCAGCGCGTAGACGTCCGCCAGGTCGGTCGCCTGCACATCGCGCATTTCCATTGGTGCTGTGCCCTCCTTCGTCAGCGAGCTTGTCGGCGATGTGCCTGATGGCGATTCCGACTATCATCGCAGTTCGCTGTCGCACCATACGTTCTAGGGCATCGCATGAATATTCTGAAATTCGCCAGGCTGCTTAAATATTTCTTTCGTATCGGCATATTGTTGGCGGTCCTTGCTTGGGCCTTATCCGGCTACTCGAAATTCCGCCTGGCGAAGGACGGCGAACTGTGCGCAGCCTGGGGCGCCGGCGTTGCGGAAAACGCCTCGGCCCTGGCGCGCGCGAAAGGCCGTGCCGAATGTGTGCACAGCCGCGCCAATCCACTGGAACGCTTCTTCTTCAGCAATACCTACGAGACGCTCAATGCCCTGCCCAACGCGCCCTGCAAGTATGTGGGCGTATGGACCCGAACGGCACCCGGCAATGTGTACAAGTACATGCTTGACGACGCCGGCAACTTTTCCGCAACGCGCATTACCGAGGGGCGCGACGACGGTGCGACGCGCTATACGGGAAGCTGGGGCTATTGGAGGGGGCGCTTTGTCTGGTTCGTGAACGACCATGAGCAATGGCCGCCGGACGTCAATCCGGTGATCAGCGAGGACGCCGATCGCCTGACGCTGCGCGAGCATGACGGCAGCGTATCGCAATTCACACGGCTCAACGCGGTGGAGTCGAAGGCCTGCGGTACGTCAGGTGTCAGCGTCGCGGAGGTAAATACGACCGCCACCGACGCCGACACAAGCACACCCCCATCGGCACCCGCCGATACGATAGACACCAGCGGCCTGCTGCAGAAGCGCCAGTCGGCGCCGCCGGTTGGAGACTGGGCGGGAGCCTATGCTGCCAGCGGGCACCTGGAAGGCGATACGGCAACGCAGTTGACCGTCGCGGCCGACGGCTCCACCAGCGGCAGCCTGCAATGTCCGAACACCGACGAGGCGCCGGCCAAGAATGAGACGGGAACCCTGGTGGCGGAGCACGAGTGGTACGAGCTTGGCGCTGTCAGCGTGAATGCCAACGATACTTGCCGCTTGCCGGCACGCTACTACCCCCTGGCCTGGGGCGGCCGGCACTACCTGCTGTCGGAGCCGGCGCTCATCTACGTGGTGAATCAGCTCAACGCGGGCCAAGCGGTCGACCCGACCCTGCTGCTGCGCCGTAGTGACGGTGCCAGCGCAACGTGGCCCACCGATAAGCAGCCGACACTGCCCAAACCGTATAGCGAAGGCCTGCTCAAGACGCCGTTGCTGGCGCATGCGGCGAACTTCGGGGGCGTGGGCGCGACCTCGCCATCCGAGATTCTGCACCCGCCGCCCAATGGCGTGGAGTACGGCGCCAGGGGGACCATCGACGTCGGTTCGCGCGTCGGCGTGTTCGAAGGCATGAGGCTGTATGCGCCTACCGGGCCGGCTGGCCTGAACATCATCGTCGGCAAGGTGCTGATCGACAGCGCCAACGTACGCCTGACCTGGCGTGGTGACTGGCGTCCTGCGGCAACGCTGGACGTATCGAGCCACCCATAATGGCGAACGTCACGGGCATACTGGTTTCACGTGAAACCAGTGTCGCATGGCGCCATTCCCGGGTAGCGGCGCGATGGTGAGCGCTGAGCCGAGCGCAGGGGGCGCCATGGCCGGCCGCGAGCGCGCGCTGTGCTGGGCGCTCTACCTGATCTTCGCCGCCTTCCCCCTGTGCTACCGCGACACGGTACCCGTCCCCATTGCCCTGCTGCTGATCGTCACCGCGCTAGGCGGCTACTGGCGCTGCGCCGTGGCTACGGGCCTGGGCCTGGTGATGGCGGCCACCGCCCTCGTATTTGTCTACGTGTTGGGCTTGCCGCCGCTCGCCTTTGGCGCCGGCTTCGCCGCACTGTGGCTGCTAGCGCGCGCGACGGGCTGGTCGATGCCGCCCTCCACCTATCTGCCGCGCGGACGCATCGATGGTACGACGCTGGCCTGGTGCCTGGCCTGCGCCGTGGTGGCCGGCGGAGCCCTCGTCATATGGCTGCGTGCCATGCATCCGGACCTGGGCGACCTGTACGCACAGCTACCCCTGCATCGCTTCCCCCTACCACTCTTGATCGCGGGCGCGCTCGTGTTCGCCATCGCCAATGCAGCCGTGGAGGAAGCAATGTATCGGGGGCTGTTGCAGCATGTGCTGGGCCTCTTGGCCGGACGGCGCTGGGCCTGGCTGCTGCAGGCCATTTCATTTGGGCTGATGCATGTGCACGGCTTTCCGCGCGGCACCGTGGGCGTGGTGCTGGCCGCCGTCTACGGCCTCATGATGGGCGCCATCCGCCTGCGCGCCAGTGGGCTATTGGCGCCGTGGCTGGCGCATACGGTGACGGACGTGACTATCGTGGCCATCGTATTCGCAACGGCGCCGTAGCCGACGAGCATGAAAAAGCCCGCGCCGGCTTGGCGCGGGCAGTTCCAACCATATTTGCTGCGTCTTACTTGGCGATCAACAAGAGCATGCCGCGACCGCACACGCCGTACACATAGCCCTGCCCGCCCAGATAGTCTTCCGATCCCGGCGCGCGCACCTGGTTCGGGCCTTCCGCCCAGCCGCAGGTATCCGTCACGCGGTACCAGTTCTTGCCGGCGCCGGGCCAGGGCAGGGTGAAGTTCACATTGCCGCTCCAGCCGTTGTAGGCCACGTAGAGGGAATAGGCCGTGTCGCCCAGCTCCGTGCCGTCGAACTGGTAGGCGATGGCGTGGTTGCTGCCGCTGCCGAAGTAGTTCGAATCCGGCGTGGTGCCAGCCGGCGTCCACCAGGCCAACTGCGCCAGGCCGTTGCCATTGTTGTCGCTGCCCGAATAGAAGTAGAGCGGGCGCAGGGCCACGTGGGCTTTACGGAAGGCGATCAGGCCCTTCACAAAGGCGTTGTAATTGCTCTGGTCGCTGCTCCAGCTGTAGTTCAGCCAGTTGGCGATGGAATCGACGTTATAGGCGTTGTTATTGCAGTTGAGGCTACGCAGATACTCATCGCCGCCCTGCATCAGCGGTGTGCCGGCGCTCAGCATGGTGAAGGCGAAGCCCACGCGCGCCGCCGCGCGCTGGTCAGCCGCGGCGCCACCCTGGTCCCAGCTGTAGTTGGTGGACGTGCCGCCGTCCGAGGGCCCGTAAGGCCAGGCCTGGTTGTTGTTGGAGCCGTTGCAACCGTATACATCCTTCAAGGTAAAGCCGTCGTGCACGTCCATGAAGTTGGTGGAGTTCCAAGGACTGCGGCTGCCGAACAGGTCGGACGAGCCGGCGAAGCGCGTGGCGAGCTGGCCCGTGGTGACGGTCGCCACGCCCAGATCGTTCTGCGCCTGGCGCAGCTGGTCGCGGTAGCTGCCGTTCCATTCCGACCAGCCGGCCGGGAAGCCGCCCAACTGGTAGGAGTTGCCGCCGATGGCCCAGGGTTCCGCGAACAGGTCGACGCCGCTGCCGCCATTGGCCGGGCGCTGCGGCAGCTCGCGCAGGATGCGGTTGATGGCCACGTTCGGGTCGCCCGCGTTGAAGTTGTAGCAGCCGACCGAGCAGCTATTGCCCAGCACGGACGCGAGGTCGAAGCGGAAGCCGTCCACACCCATGGTGTCGCGCCAGTAGGCCAGCGAATCGACGATCAGGTTCTGCGCCGTTGTGTTGTAGCTGTTGTAGTTGCCGCCCACGCCCGTATTGTCATAAGAAGACTGCAGGTCCGACGTCAGCTCGTAATAAGTAGGGTTATCCAGCCCGCGCCAGGAGAAGATGCTGTAGGTGCTGGTGTCGTTCGCGTTCCACGCTCCGCCCTCGCCCGTGTGGTTGTACACCACGTCGAGATAGACCTTGATGCCTTGGTCGTGGAAGGCCTTCACCATGGCCTGGAACTCGCTGGTCGGGCCTCCGGCCGCCTTGTTCGAGGCGTAGCGGCGGTCGGGCGAGAAGTAGTTCAGGGTCATATAACCCCAGTAGTTCTGCCCAGCGGTCGAGTTCGGCGTGTTGTCGTTGGCGTCGTTCTGCGTCTCCTGCACGGGCAGGAACTCCACGGCCGTCACGCCCAGGCTGGCGAGGTAGGGCGCCTTGAGCGCTGCGCCCGCATAGGTCCCCTGCTGGGCCGTGGGCACGCTGCTGTCGTTCTTGGTCAACCCGCGCACGTTCACCTCGTAGATGATGTCGTCCTTCTGCGCGCGCGTGGGCTTCGTGCCCGTGCTCTGGCTGGTGGGCAGCCACAGGATGCTCTTGGGCGCCGCATTGCCGCTGTCCGTATTCCGGTAGCTGGCGCCGGAGGCATAGACGGTGGCGTCGGCCGAGGTGGCGTTGAGCGGGTCATGGCTGATCTCGCGTGCATACGGGTCGATTAGCAGCTTGTTCGGGTTGAAGCGGTTGCCATTGCTGTCCACGTCGGCGATAAAGCCGGCGCTGGAGCCCTTGGTCCAGCCGCCGTTGAGCGGCCAGTTCGGCCCCCAGGCGCGGTAGCCGTAGTAGATGGGCCCGGTGATGCCGGCTGCGCGCAGCGTGGCGACGGGTACGGAACCGGACCAGATATTCGTGCTGGCGTTGTAGTTGAGCGAGTAGCGCAGCGCTTCCGACACGCCCATGGGGGCCGTGTACAGATCTACCTCGACGTGCGTTGCGCGCGAGGAATAGACGGCAAAGGTGACGTTGCTCTGGGTCGAGTCGAAGCTCGCGCCCAGGTTGTACTGGTTGATGGCCGCCGTGGCGGGCAGCGACAGCATGCAGGCCGCGATGGCGAGTGTGCAGAGGAGAACGGCCGTGATATGCATGGTATAGGGCTCCTTCAAGTTTCCAGCTTCAATGGCTCGCTAAGGGCGAACGACATCCGCCGACCTGTTGCGAGCGGGTCGGGACTACATGTTTCTTGCGTGGGAACGGCTCAGCCGGGCGCGCTAGTCGCCCGCTGTTGAAGGAGGTGGAGGCGGTGTTGCTGACGGCGCGATGCCGCAGGAGAAAGGCTTGCACATGATGTTGTTCACTCCGCTTATCGATCTTGTTGGGTGTTGCAGTGCAACAGCGGAAATGTAGGCAAGGTGCTGAAATTACACCGGTTTTCCCGCCGTCTATTCAGTTGGCATGGGATGGAGGTGGCTTGTCAAGCGGCGTAGAGGGGGGGCTGCGGGAGGAAGTGCGGATCAAGTGCAGATGCGGCCTGGAGCGGTATTCGGATGCTGCGTGAAATACCCCTTGGGCGGGCGAGGTGCGCAACTGGTCTTGTCGATACCGTAGTTCGAATATCAATAACTACGGAAGTCGCTGTGCGCTGCAGCAAATGTGAACGGATATTGTAGGGCGCAACAGCGAAGTCGTTGCGCCGTAGGGTGGCGTCGGCAGCTGGGGACTCGAATGTTGGCGGCAGTAGATAGGGTCGGTGCATTGCGCTGCGCTTAATGACACCCTACTCCTTAGCCCGACATGGGGCTATGTGATGCGCAATCAGGGCGCAGAGGTAGGGTGCCATTGAGCGCAGCACAATGCACCAAGCGGTTGAAAGAGCGATGCACCTTGGCTTCCCCTGCGGCTTCTTGCTCGCGCTGCCTTGCTTACGTTCAATTGTGATTCAACAGCACAATCGTCCAGATGATGGTTGCATTGAGCAAGCTCGCCAGCTGCGCCGCACTACCCAGGTCCTTGGCCCGCTTGGCCAGCAGGTGATGGTCCAGCGAGGTGTGGTCCACGGCCGCTTCCACGGCGGAGTTCAACAGCTCCACGATGATGCTGAGGAAGTGGGCGAAGGCGATCAGCGCGCGGCCCCAGGGTGGCAGGGGCAGCCACAGCGCGAGGCCGATGCCCACGATGGCCAGGAGGCAGACCTGGCGGAAGGCCGACTCGTGGTGCCAGGCGGCGCGGAAGCCGTCGATGGAGTAACCGGTGGCGTTGATCAGGCGGCGGATGCCCGTCTTGCCCTTGAAGGGGCTTTCGGCTGTCGGGCTAGTGCTGTCTTGCTGGCTCATCGAGACCTCGCGTGCGGGATTGTTCGGTGGGTAGGTCGGCGAAAATATCGCGGTAGGCCAGGTAGGCCCCGGTGACGCCGACCACGGTGGCTGGCACGGCGAGCACCAGCAGGGTCAGAAACAGAAGCGGAAGGCCCAGCACCAGCCAGATCGGGCCGAAGGCGTAGGCGGCGGAGCAGGCCAGCAGGGCAGGCAGCAGGGCGACGCCCACGGCAGCAATAAACCAGACACCGTACATGGTGATGGACAGCCAGTTCACCGCCGTCGCCTGCCAGGAATGACGGATGGCAGCCCAGGCGTCCTGCCGGCTCAGCACGATGAGTGCGGGGGCAAAATAGAACGCCAGCGTGACGGCACAGGCAAGCAGGAACTTCACGGCGAGCGCTGCATAGAGGCCAGGCAATGCGGTCAGCAGCAGCGGGCCCAGGTTTGCCAGCAGGTGCGAGAGCATGGCGCTCATACGATCGGTGAGCTGTTGCACTTGGTCGATATTGTTGAGATCGACGTTCATATTGAGGTCGTGCACGCTATTGAGCAGCGCGCCGGCGCCGAACAGCATGGCCGCACCGGTCGACAAAGTATTGCCGACCAGATCCACCAAGAGGTTGATCACGCCGAGTAGTAACAGCGGACCTAGGCGCGAGCGGTCGAAGCCGGCAAACAGGCAGGAAATATCCAGCTTATTGCCGACTACGGCTTGGCTGGATTGGTAAGGCGAAGTCGCCGGCTGACCTTGGGGCTTAAGCAATAGCGATGTGTCGCTTGGCCGCACGTCGCGCATGCTGCGCCGCAGTTGATCGCAACCGATCACCAGGCCGGCCGCCAGCACTGGGTCCAACACCATGGTGGCGTTGCCCAGGAGGGGAATCATGCCGCACACGCCGTCCAGCACCCACCATACGAGGATGATGGCGACCCAGGTGCCGATATCGCGCGTGAACATGGCCCAACCCGCCTTCAGCCAAACTAGGCCTTGGGCGCCGGGGAGCACACGGTAGGGACTGTTCGATTCCATCTGTCTTTCTCAAGCCGGCAAACGCAACAGCGCCATATTAGGCAAAACGGCGTAGTCGTGCAGGCCCTAGCCATGGCACGGGCCGCCGTAGCCTGTTAGATTGGCATTTTACGCAGCGGAGCCCGCCATGCAGTTTGCCAGCTTTCGCGAGTTCTACCCGTTCTACCTTGCCGAACACCGCAATGCTACCTGCCGAAGACTACATTTCCTTGGCAGTTCGTTAGTACTGGTGTTATTGCTGCTGGGTATCGCAACAGAAGACTGGCGCGCCTTCGTCGCCATGCCCTTCGCCGGCTATGGCTTTGCCTGGATAGGCCACTTCTTTTTTGAGAAGAACAAGCCGGCCACGTTTCGCTACCCGCTCTACAGCCTGATTGGCGATTGGGTGATGTATGGGCAGATGTGGGTGGGGAAGGTGAAGTTCTAGGGACACGCTGACACAGGCGTAAACCGGCACACCCTGTCCCGCCCCGCATGCTTCGCGTCGTACAGGGCCTGGTCGGCGTGCTTGAGCAGCTCAGGGAAACCGGCCTCGTCCGTTCGTTCGCTCACGCCCACGCTGACGGTGATGCTCAAGATGATGTCGCCCACGGGCAGGGCGATGCCCTGCACTTCCTTGCGCAAGCGCTCGGCGAAGGCGAGGGCCTTGTCGGCCGTGGTTTCGGGCAGCAGGATGCCGAACTCGTCGCCGCCCAGGCGGGCCGGGATGTCCGTTTCACGTGAAACCTGGTGGCAGACCTTGGCCAGCTCGGCGATGACCAGGTCGCCGATATCGTGGCCGTGCGCGTCGTTGATGGGTTTGAACTGGTCGATATCCACCATCAGCATGGCGAGTGGCCGCTTATAGCGCATCGCGCGGTCGAATTCCGATTCGGCCAGCGTCAGGAAGTGGCGCCGGTTGGTGAGCCCGGTGAGGCCGTCGATGGTGGCGAGCGTCCCCAGCGTGTTGCGCTCGCGCGCGGCGCGGGGGAACCAGTAGCGCAGTAGGATGAACAGCACGACAAGCCCGGCCAGCACATTGGTGAGCTTGGGCAGTATCAGCAGCAGCGGCCTGCCGAGTATGTTGCTGATGGCCTGGCTGAACAGCCCATCCTGGCTGCCGAAATAGAGGCCGAAGTAGACGTTCTCGAAGATATCGCGCAGCGTGTCGATAGCGATCACGAGCAGCAGCAGCCGGGCCGAGCCGAAGATCACGCGGTTGCCGAAGCGGTAGTACAGGGTGCAGCCGAGCACACCGGTCCATACAGCCACGATCACCCAATAGATGATGGCAGCAGTCGTAGCCATCGCTTTCAACTCCTGAAAAGTCGCTGTTTGTTGAGGAAGTTATGGCATGAAATTGGGCGTGCTGCTCTTTCCACTTGCCATCGGACATCTGCCCGGACGAGCTGCGCTATGCTTGTTGCGGTGCTGTCGCTATCATCGACTCGCGCCGCCAAGGTGCGCCTGCGTATAGACAAATATTGCTTGTTGCCGGAGTTATTGCATGAAATTCATCCAGTCACTTTCCCTTCTACTGAGCGTTGTGCTCACCGCCGCAGCCCACGCAGCTGGGGACGATACGATCCGCGCCCCTCACCTCGGGCCCTACACGGAATCCATCGGCAGCGTGGCCGGTTGGCAGATCCAGGAAGGTTACGTGGCGCTTGATCCGGATGACACGACGCGCCTGATGGAGAAGATGCAGAACCCGGACGTGCGCAACAGCTATCTGGTTGCACCGAAGACGCTGCGCCCCTGGTTTGCCGTGGTGGACTACGAGGAGACGGGCCACGTCAAGGACGACGACAAGATCGACGCCGACGCCATCCTGAAATCGCTCAAGGAAGGCACGGAGCAAAGCAACGAGGCGCGCCGCCAGCACGGTTGGCCGGAGATGCACGTGGTGGGCTGGAAGTACGCGCCGCACTACGAGGAAGACACCAAGCGCCTGTCCTGGGCCATCATCAATGAGACGGGTGGCGAGCAGAACATCAACTACTTTACCAAGGTGCTGTCGCGTACGGGCGTGGCCACCGTGGTGCTGGTGACGGACGCGCAGAACCTGGACGCCTCGGTGGCCGACCTCAAGCGGCAGATCGGCGGTTTCAGCTTCAAGGACGGCCAGCGTTACACGGAATTCACCAAGGGCGACAAGGTAGCCGAATACGGCCTGGCCGGCTTGATCGCGGGTGGTGCCGCCGCCGTGGCTATCAAGACAGGCGCCTGGAAGTGGCTGGTGGGCATGCTGGCAGCTGGCTGGAAGGTGATCGTGGGGGTCGTTGTTGCGGGCTTCGCTGGCCTGAAGAATCTGTTTAGCCGTAAACGTTAAGTGCGGCTCGACTACAACACGCTGCTGGTCGTCGCCCTGTGGCTGCTGTTCTTCAGCAACTTCATCGTGCTGCTCAAGCCGGGCGAGGGGCTGCTCTTCCTCGGCCGGCAGGGCGCGAGCGTCTACGTCCCTTCGTGGCGCGCTGCCTTTGGCGGACGGCTACTGGTGTGGTTCAATCCCCTGCGCTCGCTTACGCCCGTGACGCGGCTGCAGGTGTTCGGCGCACAGGATGCCGGCACGCTGGGGCAGCTGGCGGAAGGTGAAGCACGTATTGCTACGCTGCTCGACCGACTGGGGCCGCTAGCGCTGGGTGCTGCCATCAGCATCGCCTGGTTCTTGCCTGCGGCCTTGCTACGCCACTGGGGGCCGGGCTACTTGCTGGGCAGTCTGCTGTTGGCCTATGGGCTACACCTCGCGGTACTGCTGCTCGGCTGGCGCCAGCACAAGCGCGAACCGCTGCCGGCGGGGAGTGGTGCGATCGGCTTGGAAGCCCTGTGCTGCTTACCCTACGCCGCCCAGCTGCCGCGCCGCATCAGCTTCCTCGCCCTGCCCAGCATATCGCTGGCCGAGCTGCTGGCGTCTGACCGCGCCATCGTCGCCGCCGATCTCGCACCGCTGCGCGAACGCATCGCCGACTATCGCGCCGTTGTCGACGAACCGCAGCAGGCGGTCCTACTCGACACGCTTACCGCGCTCATCGACCAACGCATCGCCAAGGAGACGGCAGCATGATGCTGCTTATCGTCATCATCGCCGCCGTATTCGGTTTCTGGATCGTCAGTTTCCTGATCGACCAGCTTCCCGCCAGCCAGGCCAAGCAAGCACAGCCGCGCGCAGGCAACACCATGCCGGACCGCCTCGCCTGGGCGTGCCAGACGCTGCGCGTCAACCTGCCTATCGACATAGGCGG
>JAFAKZ010000058.1 GCA_019234745.1 Burkholderiales bacterium | reverse complement strand
CCCCTACCTGTGCCTGCTGGGACCGCAGGACGTACCGCTGCTGCGCGAACTGGAACTGAAGCTGACCGTCAACGGCGCCACCAGGCAGCACGACACGACCGCCAACCTCGTCCACGGCCCCGCCGAAACGCTGACCGAGTTGTCCGGCGTACATGACTTGTTTGCCGGCGACCTCATTGCGACCGGTACGCCGGCAGGCTGCGCGCTCAGCGTTCCGTCGCCGGCAAAACAGCGCATTGCCGCCTTGGTGCCGGAAGCACTCAAGTGGAAATTCTTCCTGAAGGTTCAGGCCAGCCGGCCGCAGTACCTCAAGTCCGGCGACGTCGTCGAAGCGCGCATCGCCACCAAGGACGGCCGTATTGACCTGGGTACGCAGCGCAACCTCGTGGTGGAGGAAGCATGATGCATAGCGTCGCTACCCAGGCGGACATCCTAGCAATCGAAGCGCAAGGCTTGCCTCGCGACCTGCCCGACAGCACGTACGAGATGATCTGCCGCAGTGCGCTGGCGTCTCCCAATGCGCCCGCGCTGACCTTCTATCTGCGCAGCGACTATTACCGAGAATCGGTAAGCTGGAACTACGCCGAACTCGTGCGCGACATCACTCGTACTGCCAACCTGTTCCATCGGCTTGGCGTTACGCACGATAGCGTGGTCGCCTATGTGCTCCCCAATCTGCCCGAGACGCATCTCACCATATGGGGCGGCGAAGCAGCCGGCATTGTCTGCGCCATCAACCCGATGCTGGAGGGCCCGGCGATCGCCGAGCTTTTGAACGCCTCCGGCGCGACCGTGCTAGTCACATTGGGCCCCTTTCCGGGCACCGACCAGTGGGTCAAGCTCCAACCTGAACTGCACAAGGTCACCGCGCTCAAGCACCTCGTGCTGGTCGACATGCTGGACCGCATGACGGATCACGAACGCGAGGTCGCGCAGGAGATGCAAATACAGGAGTCTCTGCGCCTGTACGGATCCGCTGGCGTTCGAAGCGCAGTGCCGGCGGACGTCGAAATCCATGATTTCTGGAAGAGCGTCATACAGGAGTCGGGGGACGCACTTCAAAGCCAGCGGAAATTTTCCAGCGAAGACCTTTCTTCCTACTTCTGCACCGGCGGCACAACCGGCCTACCCAAGATCGCCATGCGTCGCCACGGCAATGAAGTGGCCAATGCAGCGAGCGCAGGCCTGCTCCTTGGCGACAGCATCGGCCCAGGGAAAACCGTCTTCTGTGGCCTGCCGCTTTTCCATGTAAATGCGGCCATGGTCACCGGCCTATTGCCCTTTTCCAAGGGTGCCCATGTCGTCCTGGGCACACCGCTTGGCTACCGCGGCGCGGGATCCATCACCCATTTCTGGGAGATCGTTGCGCACTACCGCATTAATTTCTTCAGCGCCGTGCCCACCGTCTACGCATCGTTGCTGGACGTCCCCGTTGCCGACCATGACATCAGCTCACTCGAGTACGGCCTCTGCGGCGCGGCGCCGATGCCTGTTGAGGTACTTCGTACATTCCAACAGCGCACGGGCATCAAGATACTTGAGGGCTACGGACTCACTGAAGGCGCCTGCATCAGCAGCGTGAACCCGCCGCAGGGTGATCGCAGGCTTGGTTCTATCGGCTTGCGCCTGCCCTTCCAGACGATGAAGCCCGTACTGCTCGACGAAGCGGGAGGCTATATACGCGACTGTGCCGTCGGCGAAGTCGGCGTTCTCACGATCGCCGGACCCAATGTATTTGCCGGCTATTCCCAACCCCAGCAAAACGAGGGCATATGGATTGACCAGGGCGACGGCCAGCGTCACCTGAACACGGGCGACTTGGGGCGGGTTGATGAAGATGGGTATTTCTGGCTCACCGGCCGCAAGAAGGAACTGATCATTCGCGGTGGCCACAACATTGATCCAGCAGCCATCGAAGAACCACTGCATCGCCATCCTGCCGTACAGGTCGCCGCCGCAGTAGGCCGCCCCGATATGCATGCTGGCGAGCTCCCCGTGGTGTACGTGCAGCTCAAACCAGGCCGCACCGCCAGCCCTGCAGCGCTTGAGGAGTTCTTGCGGGCCGAGATTGCGGAGCGAGCAGCACTACCGAAGCAGATTCATATCATCGAGCGGATGCCATTGACGGCCGTTGGCAAGATTTTCAAGCCGGAATTGAAACGGCGCGAAACCGTCGATGCGCTGCGTGCTGCACTTGCCGAACATGGCATCGTAGCCAGCGTCAGCATCGTCGAAGTAAGAGACGGCAACGTGCTGCATGTTGAACTGGCCGACCATGGGATGGAACGCAAAAGCGCCGAGATACTGGGGCGTTTTCCTTTCGCATTTTCTATCACCCAAGCCAGCCAGTCTGACCAGCAACCCGCTTGATTGGCACTAGGTTGGCGCCGCCAGCCTAGGTGCCCTAGTCAAGGCAGCAGTGCCTGCCTTGGACAGCATTTATCGTCGCCCTATCAAAGGTTGACGCGCTCACTGCCTCACTCACAGATTCGGTGAACTTGTGGACCGGTGATACCCGCCGTAGAAAGAACGGCGCTTGAGATTCTCTTGCCCGACCCCCACATGAGGAATCGCATTTTTTGCGCAATCAACCACAGAAAGGAGCAACGTTATGAAAATCAACCCATTGGCCGCGGCGTTGCTGGCCCTGGCACTCTCTGCCTGCACGCAGGCAGAGGATAGCGGCAGTGCGGCGAAGACCGCAGTGGTAGCGTCGCCAGTATCAACTTCGGCAGCGTCTTTACCGGTTGTCACCGGCGTGCCTGACTTCAGCACATTGGTCGAAAGGGAAGGCAAGGCTGTCGTCAACATCAGTACGACGCAGACGATTCACCGCGAACCAGGCCAGTTTGGTGGCGACGATCCATTCCAAATCTTTCGGCAATTTGGCTTCCAGGTGCCGCAGATGCCGCAGCAGCAACGTCGCGATGAAAAGCGCAGCTCGTTGGGGTCAGGCTTCATCATCGATGCCGACGGCTACATCCTGACCAATCGACACGTCATTGATGGTGCGGACGAGATCCTGGTCAAGCTCAACGACAAGCGTGAGTTCAAGGCCAAAGTAGTGGGTGCAGACGAGCGCTCCGACGTCGCACTGATCAAGATCTCCGCCAAAGACCTACCCGTCGTTGATATTGGCTCGAGCGCGAAGACCAAGGTCGGGGAGTGGTGCATCGCCATCGGCTCGCCCTTCGGGCTTGAGAACACCGTCACGGCGGGTATTGTCAGCGCCACCGGTCGCAACTTGCCTGGCGACGACAATATCGTGCCGAAGATCCAGACCGATGCCGCGGTCAATCCTGGCAATTCCGGCGGTCCACTTTTCAACGTATATGGCCAGGTGATCGGCATCAACCAGCAGATATACAGCCAATCCGGTGGCTACATTGGCCTCTCGTTCGCCATTCCCATCGATGATGCGATGAACGTGGTGGCGCAATTGCGTGCAAACGGCAAAGTGACGCGCGGGCGCATCGGTGTGTCAATTCAGGGGCTGACGGACGACCTCGCTGCTGAGTTCG
>JAFAKZ010000146.1 GCA_019234745.1 Burkholderiales bacterium | reverse complement strand
GGCTTGAACGAGCGCGAAGAGATCGACTACGACGAGATGGAGCGCGTTGCGACCGAGCAGAAGCCCAAACTGATCATCGGCGGCGCATCCGCCTTCTCGCTGCGCTTCGACTTCGAGCGCATGGGTCAGATCGCGAAGAAGGTCGGCGCCTACTTCATGGTCGATATGGCGCACTACGCCGGCTTGATCGCCGCAGGTGTTTATCCGAACCCCGTGCCGCACGCCGACTTCGTGACCTCGACCACGCACAAGACCCTGCGCGGCCCGCGCGGCGGCCTGATCCTGGCTCGTGCCGAGCATGAGAAGATGCTGAACTCCAACGTCTTCCCCAGCCTGCAGGGCGGCCCGCTGATGCATGTCATCGCCGGCAAGGCCGTGGCGTTCAAGGAGGCGCTCGCCCCCGAGTTCAAGATCTACCAGGAGCAAGTGCTCAAGAACGCCGCCATCATGGCCAAGACGCTGGCCGAGCGCGGCCTGCGCATCGTGTCGGGCCGCACGGAAAGCCATGTGTTCCTGGTCGACCTGCGTCCGAAGGGTTTGACCGGCAAGGCAGCCGATGCCGCACTGGGCCTGGCGCATATCACGGTCAACAAGAACGCCATCCCGAACGACCCGGAGAGCCCGTTTGTGACCTCCGGCATCCGCATCGGCTCGCCAGCCATCACGACGCGCGGCTTCAAGGAAGAAGAAGCTATCCTGGTCGCCAACCTGGTGGCCGACGTGCTGGATAACCCGGCCGACGAAGCCAACCTGGCCAGCGTCAAGGCACGCGTCCATGCGCTGACGAGTCGCTTCCCGGTATACGGCAAGTAATTAGGCCAGTTCGGTTGGTACGAGAGAGGAGGGCGCTGCCCTCCTTTTTCTTTGCTGTCTTGCTGCGTACTGTACTGGTCGTGTCACGCGACTGTCCGCACTACTGTCCGGCATGCGTACCGTGGCATGGCTGCGCTGCTTGTTCTATCGTCGAGGCATTCTTTGATCGGACTGTCGTCATGTCGAAATCCAATTGGCTTCCGCCGCTGACAGCGGGCTTCGTTACCGTCTTGGTGGGTTATACGAGTACGGCAGCCATCGTGTTCCAGGCAGCCCGGGCAGCCGGCGCGACGCCGGCTGAGCTCGCCTCCTGGCTCATGGTGGTCGGCATCGCCATGGGCGTTACCTGTATTGGCCTGTCGCTGCGCTATCGCATCCCCATCGTGACCGCCTGGTCCACGCCTGGCGCCGCCTTGCTTGCCACCAGCCTGGTCGGCCACAGCATGGCCGATGCTATCGGCGTCTTCGTCTTTTCTGGTGCGCTGATCTTCCTCTGTGGCATCACAGGCGTATTCGAGCGCGCTATGCGCCACCTGCCCATCTCGATCGCAGCCGCCATGCTGGCCGGCATCCTGCTGCGCTTCGGCATCGGCGTATTTGGTGCCATGCAGTCGCAGCTTGGGCTCGTCCTGCCGATGTTCCTTGCCTATCTGGCCTGCAGGCGCTTGTTGCCACGTTTCGCTGTACTGGTCGTACTGCTTGTCGGGTTACTGATCTCGGCCGCGGGCGGTACCATCCGTAGCGAGGAGCTGAAACTTGTACTGACGTTGCCGGTCTGGACAATGCCGGCATTTCATTGGTCCGTGCTGATCAGTATTGGCTTGCCACTGTTTGCTGTGACCATGGCCTCGCAAAACCTGCCTGGCGTGGCGGTACTGCGCTCGTCTGGCTACGAGCCGCCCATTTCGCCCATCCTGACCTGGACGGGCCTGGTCAACGTGCTGCTGGCGCCGTTCGGCTGCTTCGCTGTGAACCTCGCGGCCATCAGTGCAGCCATCAGCACGGGGCGTGAGGCTCACGAAGATCCATCGCAACGTTACTGGGCGAGCGTCAGCGCCGGCGTGTTCTACCTGCTGTTGGGTGTCCTCGGCGCATCGCTCGGCGCCTTGTTTACGGCGCTGCCCGCCGTTCTGATCGCTGCCGTCGCAGGCATCGCTATCTTTGGCGCGCTGGCAAACGGTCTGGCGCTCGCTATGCGCGACGAAGTGCACCGCGAGGCGGCATTGATCGCCTTCCTTGTCACCGCGTCCGGCCTGACGCTGGGCGGTATAGGTTCGGCGTTCTGGGGCCTGCTTGCAGGTGGCGCCGCTCACGCCCTGGCATCGGTCAGCTTAAAGCGACGCCAGGTTCGCAGTGTCGGCGCGGCAGTGAACGCGTCAAGATGAACGCTGCGGTCTTGGTAGTTGCTGAACTGCATGACGCGCCGCGAAATATATTTTTCGCACATAGGACCGGTATTGGCTTAGAGTGAATAACTGAGACGATTGCCAACCGCTCCACTGACTATGCGCGCCGCTTCTGCCAGTACCTCCATCCCCGATCCCTATCGTGCCGGCTTCGCCCTTGGTGAGTCCCTGGCGTCGACGGCTCCCGAAGTCGTCTTCCTTTTCAGCTCTGTGCACTACGGTCATCCGCCCGAGTTGCTGGAAGGACTGCATGACGGCTTGAACCGCGACGGTGTCGTGGTGATAGGCAACAGCGGGGACGGCTGTTATGAGACGCACCGCGCCACCGACCATGGTGCGGCGGCGCTGGGCATCGACACGGGTGGCAAGGCCAAGTGGTTTCTCGCAACCGCACGCGGCGTAACCGCCAACCCGGAAGACGCGACGCGACGCGCCGTGGCAGCGCTGAGGGCGGCCATGGGCGGCGTTACGCCTAGCCTTATCTACCTGGCGGCCGACTTCCATGCCGATGCCAGCCGGATCGAAACGGTACTGCGAGACGAAATCGATGTCCCGGTCGTGGGCGGCTTCGCGGCCGACGACAACAAGATGGCGGAATGCTTCCTCTACGCCAACCAGGAAACGGTGAACGATGCCGTGGTCCTGCTTGGTGTCGCAGGCGAGGTCCATACTGACATCAGTATCGGCAATGCACTCACAGCGGTCGGTGCGATTGGTGAAGTCGAGCAGGCGGAGGGCACGCAACTTCATCGTATCGACGGCATCAGTGCCGTGGACTTCATTGCCCGCGAAACGGGCAAGCCGGTGCTGCAGAGCGACCGTGGCATCGTGTCGCTCACCATCGTTGACCCCGAGCGGGAAGGCGAAAAGCGCCTGCGGGCCATCGTGCCTGGCTTCAGCGTGGAAGAGGGTACGCTTGGCCTCTACGGCGGTATCGAGCGCGGCAAGCACGTACAGGTGTGCTTGGCCAACCCGGAAAGCCTGATCGCCGAGGTCTATGCCATGGCCGAGCGGACGGCGGCGCTGAACTTCGAACCCAAGGCCGCCATTATCGTCAGCTGCGCCGGGCGTAAATGGCTGCTTGGCGGGCAGATCGAACACGAAGTCAAAGCGCTTTCCGACCGCTTCCCTGCCGGCCTGCCCATTGTCGGTTTTCCGTCCTTCGGCGAAATCGGCCCGTTACGCAATGAAACTGGCTATACGCGCAATCTGTTCCATAACATGACATATGTCCTGCTCTTAGTGGGCTGACATTTCATGCGTCCGCGTCTTCTGTCCCTCGTAACGCCCGCGCCGGCGGGCTTCGACGTTGTCGCCATCGGCAAGCGCGATCTGCTGGGGGGGACGGTTGCCGTTTATGCGCCCGACCTCGACGCTTTGACGGCCATCCTGCCCGGTTACGGTACTCGCATGCAGGGTGTCATCGCTACGCCGGGCCACGACTTCAGCGCGACCCAGGTTGGGCCCTTGTTGTGGCATCTCACGGTGCCCGCAGCGTTGCTGGCACAGTTGGGCACCTGGGTTACGCCGATGCTGGAGATGGTGAACGGGGCTGCCACTATCTTCGACCGCGACGCGGAATCGCAAAGCTCGATTGCGCGCTTGCGCCAGGAGCTCGGCTATATGCGCGAGGACTACAACCGCGTCACGTCGCGCCTGCAGTCCAAGCTGAACGAACTGATGCGTACGCAGATCGCCCTGACCGAGAGTGAATCGCGCCTGCGCATCTTGAACGAAGAATTGGAGCGACGGGTCGAGATCAGAACATCTGAGCTGCGCGCGCTGAACCAGGAATTGGAAGCCTTCTCGTACTCCGTATCGCATGACCTGCGCGCGCCGCTGCGTGCCATCCATGGCTTCAGCGGCATGCTGATGGAGGATTTCGAGCAACAACTACCCAAGGAAGCGCAAGATCATCTGCACCGGGTCGTCGCCGCCGCGCAGCGCATGGACCAGCTCATTGACGACCTAATAGGCCTGGCACGCGCAGCAAAGGCCGATATCGCGCTAAGCCGCGTGGACTTGTCGTCCGTCTGCCTGCGCGTATGGGCCGGAATGCAGCACCTTGTTGCGGGTCGCAAGATTGAACTGAAGGTGGGTAGCGAACTGTTCGCCTGGGCGGACGAGCGTCTGATACGTGTGGTATTCGAGAACCTGCTTGCAAATGCCGTGAAGTTCACCCGTTCGAAGCCGGACGCCAGCATCGAATTCGGCCGCCTGCCCGATGCGTCCACATCCACCTTCTATGTACGCGACAACGGTGCCGGTTTCGATATGAAGGGCGTCGACAAGCTGTTTGCACCATTTCAGCGCCTGCATCACGAACGGGAGTTCGAAGGCACGGGTATTGGCCTCGCTACGGCGAAGCGCATCATCGCACGGCATGGCGGCGCCATCTGGGCCGAAGGTGCGGTGGGCGAGGGGGCGACCGTCTACTTCACGCTGCCGGCTTGATTTCTGCGGCGGCAAGGGGCAGGCTTAGACTATGCGTATCAGCCTCGTTTCCAAGCTTTTCATCATCGCCGTCAGCACAATCGTGCTCAACGGCTGTGCCACCGTGCACTACCTCAGCCAAGCCGCCAATGGCGAATCGGATGTGCTCAAGCGCGCCCGCCCGATTGACGACGTGATCGCCGACCCGGCCACGCCGTTGCCGCTGGCCGACAAGCTACGTCTGGCGGAAACCTTGCGAGCATACGCCATCAGCGAGCTGAAGCTACCCGACAACGCCAGTTACACCCGCTATGCCGACCTGGGGCGGCCCTACGTGCTGTGGAACGTGGTCAGCACGCCGGCGCTGTCGCTATCACCCAAGCAAAGCTGCTTCCCTATCGTGGGCTGCGTGGCCTACCGTGGCTACTACGTCGAGGGAGAGGCCCGTTCCTGGGCGACCGACGAGAAGGCCCATGGTGACGACGTATTCATGTACGGCGTGCCCGCCTATTCTACCCTGGGCTGGTTTGCCGACCCTTTGCTGAACAGCACCGCGCGCTACGATGAGATTAGCCTGGCGCGGTTGATCTTCCACGAGTTGGCGCACCAGATCGTCTATGTGAAGGGCGACAGCGCGTTCAACGAAGCGTTCGCGACGTCGGTCGAACTGGAGGGCATAGAGCGCTGGCTGGCTATGCGCAACAACCCTGCGCTCACCAAGGCCTATCAGGACGGCGAGGTGCGGCAGGCGGCCTTCCAGGCAATGATGCAGGCGACGCGCGACCAGCTTGCGGTGATATACGCCGGCCACGACCCGGACGAACAAAAATTGGCTGAAAAGAAGGCGGTGCAGGCTGCCTTGCTGGCGCGCTACCAGACACTCAAGGCCTCATGGGGAGGATTCTCCGGCTACGACGCGTGGTTTGCGCCGATGCCGAACAACGCCCACTTTGCCTCTTTGGCGACCTATCACGCCTTGGTGCCCGCCTTCCGCGAGCTGATACGGGAAAAGAACGGTGATCTACCTGCCTTCTATGCGGAAGTCAAAACGCTGGCGCAAAAAAATGGGGCTGCGCGGGATAAGTACCTGGCAGCCCTGAGTGTCTCTGCTGAATCAAGGAAAATGCAACTGCAATCAAGCTCGCCCGCCGTGCTGACCTCACTGCTACGCTAGTACAGCGGCCGTCGCGCCTCAGACCCACCACCGGTGGCGGCCTGCGGATCGCGCGAAGAAAATCATCCGTCCGCGCCAATATCCCAGCTATTAGCGTTTTCAGCAGGCAGCAATTTGGCACGCGATTGGTCTGGCACGGGCCAATCGTGTGTTTTCCGAGGCTTGCAGGCGCCACGCCGCGCGATCCGCGGGTAGAATGCGCGGCAATCGGCCCTTGGAGCGCCTTATGAAATGTCCCTTTTGTGGTTCGCTGGACACACAAGTCGTTGATACACGCGTATCGGAAGAAGGCGATAGTGTGCGCCGGCGCCGTAAGTGCACGAGCTGTGATCGCCGTTTTACGACTTTCGAAACAGCTGAAGTGCGACCGCCCCAAGTTGTGAAGGCCAACGGCAACCGTGCTGACTATGATCGCCAGAAGGTCACCGTCAGTTTCATGCGCGCCCTGCACAAGCGCCCCGTGCCCACGCAGCTCATGGACGAGGCGATTGCGCGCGTCGACCAGAAGGTACTGAGCCTGGGTGAACGCGAAATTGAATCGCGCCGCATCGGCGAGATGGTCATGGCGGAGTTGGCCAAGCTCGACAAGGTAGCCTACATCCGCTTCGCCTCCGTCTACCGCAGTTTCCAGGATGTGGACGACTTCAAAGATGCGATCCGCGAGGTCAGCCGCAAGTGACTGCAGACGGGCAAGCCATATTTTCCGCTGAAGACTACGCCTGGATGGCCCGGGCTCTGAGCGTGGCCGAAGGCGGGCGCAGGATCAGCTCGCCCAACCCCAGTGTGGGCTGCGTGGTGGTCAAGGGTGGCCGCCTGATGGGCCAGGGCCATAGCCAGGAGGCCGGCGAGGCGCACGCGGAGGTCATGGCCCTGCGCGACGCCGTATCGCGTGGCGAGTCGTGCAGAGGCGCGACGGCCTATGTCACGCTGGAGCCTTGCAGCCACTTCGGCCGCACGCCGCCTTGCGCCAACGCATTGATCGAGGCAGGTATTGCCCGTGTTGTCGCCGCCATGATCGACCCGCACGGCAAGGTGGCGGGTAAGGGCGTGCAGATGCTGCGTGACGCCGGCATCCAAGTGGACGTGGGCCTGATGCAGGCCGAGGCGCGCGAGTCGCTACGTGGTTTCCTGTCCCGCATTGAGCGCAGCCGCCCCTGGCTGCGTCTCAAGATCGCGGCCAGCCTGGACGGCAAAGTGGCGCTGGCCAATGGCGAATCGCAATGGATTACCGGCCCGGCAGCGCGCGCCGACGTACAGCGCTTGCGTGCGCGCTCTTGCGCCATGATCACGGGCAGCGGCACGGTGCTGATGGACGATCCGCTGCTGACAGTACGGGAAGTCGACGGCCAACCGTGGACGCACCCGCGCCAACCGCTGCGCGTCGTGCTCGACAGCCGCGCGCAGATGCCGCCTACGGCAAAAATGCTGTCCGCACCGGGCGCCACGCTTGTGATTGTCGCTAATGCACCGGCCGCCCATTGCAAGGTGCTGGAATCGGCCGGTGCCGAAGTGCTTGCCCTGCCAGATGCGCAGGGAAGGGTCGATCTGCCCTCGCTCCTGGGGGCACTTGCTCAGCGCGGCATCAACGAAGCCACAGTCGAATCAGGCGCCCGTCTCAACGGCGCGTGGCTGGCAAGCGGACTGGTCGACGAGATCATTCTGTACCAGGCGCCCGTGCTCTTGGGCAATGCAGCACAGGGCCTGGCCGAGTTTTCGCTGGAGCGGCTCGCCGACAAATTCGCCCCGCGCGTGATCGACGTGCGCCAGGTTGGCGCCGATATGCGCTACACACTGCGCTTCACGAACTAGAATAGGATTCGGTCCTCCGTTTCGGTCGTCCGTCTTGTATTTGACGGCTTGTGCACCCACTTCATGGCGATTGCCCGGTGTCGCAAAGCGGCCGATCCGTGGCTATGACGGTATAGGAACAATTAGGAAAGGGTAGCGCCCATGTTCACAGGCATTGTCGAGGCCGTCGGCAAGATCGCCACCATCCAGCCATTGGCCGAAGGCATTCGCGTCATGGTATCGAGCGAAAGCTTCCGCCTGGACGACGTTGCCATCGGCGATAGCATCTCCGTCAACGGCGCCTGCATGACCGTCGTGTCGAAGACGGAACACAGCTTCAAATTCGATGTTTCGGCCGAGTCGCTGCGCTGCACGACTGGCCTGGACGAACCGGGTCGCGAGGTGAATCTGGAAAAGGCGCTGCGCTACGGCGACCGCCTGGGCGGGCACCTGGTGTCGGGCCATGTTGACGGCGTGGGCGAGGTGCTCAAGTTCGCCGAGGCGGGCGAGAGCCGCCAACTGGTCATCCAGGCGCCCAAGGCACTGGCCAAGTACGTCGCCATCAAGGGCTCCATCGTTATCAATGGCGTGTCGCTGACCACCAACCAGGTCAAGGAAGTGGGCGACCGCTGCATCTTCTCCATCAACCTGATCCCACACACGATCGAAGTCACCTCGCTCAAACACATCAAGGTGGGCGAGCACGTGAACCTGGAAATCGACTTGGTGGCGCGCTACCTGGAGCGCATGCTGCCGGAAGTCGAACCCTTCGAAGCATTGAAGAAGCGCAAGGGTTGATGCCCGCGCAATCGTTTTATTGAAAGCCACACCATGAATCTATCCCCCACCGCCGACCTGGTTGCCGATCTGGCCGCCGGCAAGATGATTGTCCTGATGGACGACGAAGACCGCGAAAACGAAGGCGACCTGGTCATGGCGGCTGAGTTCGTCACGCCGGAAGCCATCAACTTCATGGCCAAGTACGGCCGTGGGTTGATCTGCCTGACGCTGACCGAAGCGCGCTGTCGCCAGCTGAACCTGCCCCTCATGGTCGAGAAGAATGGCACGCCGCATGGCACCGCGTTCACCCTATCGATCGAGGCCGCCGAAGGCGTGACCACGGGCATCTCGGCTGCCGACCGCGCCCGCACGGTGCAGGTGGCCGTCGCCAAGCAGGCCAAGCCTAGCGACATCGTGCAGCCCGGTCATATCTTCCCCCTGATGGCGCGCGAAGGTGGTGTGCTGGCCCGCGCGGGACACACGGAAGCCGGTTGCGACCTGGCCCGCATGGCGGGCGCCGACCCCTCGGCCGTGATCTGCGAAATCATGAACGACGACGGCACGATGGCCCGCCTGCCTGAGTTGCTCCCATTCGCCGAGCAGCACGGCCTGAAGATCGGTACCATCGCCGACCTGATCCAGTACCGCAGCCGCACCGAAACGCTGATCGAGCAAGTTGGCGAGCGCATGGTTACCACGTCGGCCGGTGAGTTCCGCCTGATCGGCTTCCGTGAACGCGGTTGCAGTTCGGGCCACCTGGCGCTGGTCAAGGGCGATATCCAGCCGCACGAGGAAACGCTGGTGCGCGTGCACGAACCGCTGTCGGTCATCGACTGGATGGACATCGGCCAGACACGCCACTCCTGGGGCATCTACCAGACGCTGGAAGCAATCAACCGCGCCGGCCGCGGCGTCGTGATCCTGCTGCACCGCAATGAGACGGGCGAGGACCTGATCGCTCGCGCCCTGCCGGAATTGAATCTGAACCAGCCGCAGAAATGGGACCTACGCACCTATGGCCTTGGCGCACAAATGCTGAAGGCGTTGGGTGTGGGCAAGATGAAGCTGATGTCACCCAACCGCAAGATGCCAAGCATGGCCGGCTTCGGCCTGGAAGTGACGGGCTTCGTCGAAGGCTGAAGCTCGCCTCTGGGACGCGACACTGGTAAAATACCCGGCTGGCCTGCGTGAACCGACATGCAGGCCATGCGCTTGGAAGAACGGACAAAATGCCACACTTCGAACACATCCCCGAAATCGAACCTAGTCTGGACGGCACCGGCCTGCGTATCGGCATCGTCATGAGCCGCTTCAATGCCGACATCTGCAATGGCCTGTTGACGGCCTGCCTGGACGAGCTGAAGCGCCTGGGCGTAGCCGACGGTGACATCCTGCTGACGACCGTACCCGGCGCGCTGGAAATCCCGCTGGTGCTCCAGACCATGGCCAAGACGGGGCATTTCGATGCCCTGGTGGCGTTGGGCGCAGTGATCCGTGGCGAGACCTATCACTTCGAACTGGTCTCGAACGAATCGGGTTCTGGCGTTACCCAGGTCACACTGGACGAAGGTATGCCCATCGCCAATGCGATCCTGACCACGGAAAACGATGACCAGGCAGTGGTGCGCATGCACGAGAAGGGCAGCGATGCTGCGCGCGTAGCCGTCGAGGCTGCCCGCCTGAAGCAGGCCCTGCGCAACCGTTTCAAGCGCTAAGACTCAAACGTATTGACCAGCGCGGTACACCCGCGATTGCTCTTTGACAGGACACACGATGACACAAGACGCTCAGCCGCAAGACGCCAAGAAGGCACCGCATAAATCCGCCCGCCGCCGTGCGCGCGAGTTCGCCGTTCAGGGCCTGTACCAGTGGCAGCTCACCGGCGAGAGCGTCCCCGCCATCGAGCGCTTCCTGCGCGACAGCAGTACGAGCTTCGGTCGTGCCGACGAAGCGTTGTTCCGCGAGATTTTCTATGGCGCCATGCGCGACGCGGCGGACCTGAAGGAGCGCATCGTTCCCCACCTGGACCGCGACGAAGTCGATGTGAGCCCGGTCGAGCGTGCCATCCTGATCGTTGGCGCATTCGAGCTGATCAACAAGCTCGACACACCCTACGCCGTGATCATCAACGAGGCCATCGAGATCGCCAAGACCTTCGGCGGCACGGACGGCCACCGTTTTGTGAATGGCGTGCTGGACAAGCTGGCGCTCGAGACGCGTGCAGCTGAAGTCGAGGCCGGCAAGGGCCGCAAGCGTTAATGCTAAGGGTGCCAATCGCGGCACCCTTGACGAATCCTCTCTCGCGATCGCTGTGTCGCATCCATCGGAACCATCCATGGCACTCGGCGAGTTCGACCTTATCCAGCGCTATTTCACCCGATC
>JAFAKZ010000113.1 GCA_019234745.1 Burkholderiales bacterium | reverse complement strand
AGGGTGACGAGCTGGTGCTGGACGTGCGCGCCAGCAAGGGTACCTATGTGCGTACGCTGGCCGAGGATATCGGCGAGGTGTTGGGCTG
Source organism: Burkholderiales bacterium (assembly GCA_019234745.1). GTDB lineage: Bacteria > Pseudomonadota > Gammaproteobacteria > Burkholderiales > Chitinimonadaceae > JAFAKZ01. Next base: position 4,273 of record JAFAKZ010000113.1, on the reverse strand, counting down.
CGGCGCCCACCTGACGGGTCTGCGTCGCACGGGTACCGCCGGCTATAGCCTGGATGCGGCGATTTCGCTGGAAGCTTTCGAGGCCATGGAACTGGAGGGGCGTGACGCTGCCCTGTTGCCGACCGACAGCCTGGTGGCCGACCTGCCGCAGATCGCTTTGACCTTTGATCAGACGGCCAAGCTAACGCATGGATTATCCGTGCGTTTTCCGGAGAACAATGAGATAATCCCCAGCTTGCGAATTTACGGGGACGTGGGCGACGGCCTCTCGAGCTTTCTGGGCTTGGGTGAATTGTCCGATCGCGTACTGTACCCGCGTAGGTTGCTTTCGACCGTCGTGCATAGCTGAGGGTCGAATTGGGAGCCGGGAAGGGTTATCGGCGCCAGGGTGAAAGCCCCGGGTTGATCAGCTCGCCTTGCTCGTCTGCACCATGTGGTGCGAATTGAAATTGGAGTTTTTGCAATGTCCGTTACCGTCGAACAAAAGGCCGATATCGTCAAGCAGTACCAACGCGCTCAAGGCGACACCGGTTCCCCGGAAGTCCAGATCGCTCTCTTGACGGCCCGTATCAATGGCCTGACCGACCACTTCAAGGCTAACGCCAAGGATCACCACAGCCGTCGTGGTCTGTTGAAGATGGTGAGCCGCCGTCGCAAGCTGCTCGACTACTACAAGCGCACCAACCTGGACGGCTACCGCGAACTGATCGCGCGCCTGGGTCTGCGTAAGTAAGCGTTTCAAGAAAAGCCGCTGCACTATGCAGCGGCTTTTTGATTTTTGGGGCGGGCGCCAAGATGGCGCCCGTCCTACCAAATTCTGTCCCGTGTGAAGCGGCCCCGGCCACGCGGGATGGACAGTAGGTTGGCTGGGACCCCGGCGTCGTGCCCAACGCCTTCAACGAACGAAGGCTGGCCCGATTTCAGCGCGCCGGAGGGAATATTGCTATCCACGCTGAAGGTAGCAAGCTGTTTATAAAGGAAAAAGAGCGTGTTCAATCGCATTTCCAAATCGTTTGCCTATGGCAAGCACACTGTCACCCTCGAAACCGGCGAAATCGCTCGCCAGGCTTCCGGTGCCGTCAAGGTGTCGATGGATGACACCGTCGTTCTGGTTACCGTCGTCGGTGCCAAGAAGGTCAAGCCCGGTCAGGACTTCTTCCCGCTGACCGTTGATTATCAAGAGCGTACTTATGCTGCCGGCAAGATCCCGGGTGGCTTCTTCAAGCGTGAAGGCCGTCCGAGCGAGAAGGAAATCCTCACCTCGCGCCTGATCGACCGCCCGATCCGCCCGCTGTTCCCCGAAGGTTTCTACAACGAGATCCAGATCGTCGCCACCGTGATGTCGGTCGACCCTGAGATCGATCCGGACATCCCGGCCATGATCGGCGCTTCTGCCGCCCTGGCCATCTCCGGCCTGCCTTTCCAAGGCCCGATTGGCGCCGCCCGCGTTGGTTACATCAATGGCGAGTACGTGCTGAACCCGACCGCTACCCAGCTCAAGGAATCGCAGCTGGACCTGGTTGTCGCCGGTACGGAACAAGCCGTGCTGATGGTGGAATCGGAAGCGCAAGAGTTGTCCGAGCCCGTCATGCTGGGTTCCGTGGTGTTCGGCCACGACCAGATGCAGGCTGCCATCAAGGCCATCAATGAATTGGCCGACGCCGTCGACCCGGAAGTCTGGGACTTCCAGGAACCGGCACGCGACGAAGCGCTGGAAGCGCAGATCGCCGAAGTCGGTGGCGAAGACATCAAGATGGCCTTCCGCATTCCGCAGAAGCAACTGCGTACCGCCAAGCTCAACGAAGCCTGGTCCAAGGTCGAAGCTGCCCTGATCACGGAAGAGACGGACACGTTGCGCGCCAACCAGATCAAGGACATCTTCCACTCGATGGAAGCCAAGATCGTGCGTAACCAGATCCTGGACGGCTACCCCCGTATCGACGGCCGCGACACCCGCACGGTGCGCCCGATTGAGATCCGTACGGGCGTACTGCCCCGTACGCACGGCTCGGCCCTGTTCACCCGCGGTGAAACACAGGCGCTGGTCATCGCCACGCTGGGCACGAAGATGGATGAGCAGACCATCGACGCGCTGATGGGCGAGTACTCCGAGCGCTTCATGCTGCACTACAACTTCCCCCCGTACTCCACGGGTGAGACGGGCCGCGTGGGTTCGCCCAAGCGTCGCGAAATCGGCCACGGCCGTCTCGCGAAGCGCGCGCTCATCGCGGTGCTGCCGAAGCAGGAAGACTTCAGCTACTCCATGCGCGTCGTGTCGGAAATCACCGAGTCGAACGGCTCCTCCTCGATGGCTTCCGTCTGCGGCGGCTGTCTGAGCCTGATGGACGCCGGCGTGCCCCTGAAGGACCACGTGGCTGGTATCGCCATGGGCCTGATCAAGGAAGGCAACCGCTTCGCCGTGCTGACCGATATCCTGGGTGACGAAGACCACCTGGGCGATATGGACTTCAAGGTGGCTGGTACGGAAAACGGTGTAACCGCGCTGCAGATGGACATCAAGATCAACGGCATCACCAAGGAAATCATGCGCGTCGCGCTTGATCAAGCCAAGGAAGGCCGCCTGCACATCCTGGGCATCATGAAGGGTGCGCTGGGCCACGCCCGCGAAGAAGTGTCGCAGCACGCACCGCGCCTCTACACCATGAAGATCAATCCGGACAAGATCCGCGACGTGATCGGCAAGGGTGGCGCCGTGATCCGTGCCCTGACGGAAGAAACGGGCACGCAGATCGACATTCAGGACGACGGCACGATCACGATCGCCTCCGTCTCTTCCGAAGGTGCGGAAGAAGCGAAGCGCCGTATCGAGCAGATCACGGCGGAAGTCGAGATCGGCAAGATCTACGAAGGCCCGGTCATCAAGATCCTCGACAAGAATGTGGGCGCCATCGTCCAGATCATGCCGGGTCGCGATGGTCTGGTGCACGTTTCGCAGATCGCCAACGAGCGCGTGAACAACGTGTCCGACTATCTAAAGGAAGGCCAGATCGTTCGCGTGAAGGCGCTAGAGCAAGACGAGAAGGGCCGTGTGCGCCTCTCGATCAAGGCTGCGCTGAACGACGAAGCACCGGCCGCCGTGCCGGCTGCCGACGAGCAAGCCTAAGCACGCTTAGCAGTAGCAGAAGGGCCCGGTTTCGACCGGGCTTTTTTCATGCGCGAGAGCGTTTCCATCGTCATTGACCGAACGGCCGCGTGTAGGACAATTGCTTACGGGGCCGCAGTGTCCAATACTGAAGCATGCAGGTGGGGGTATGATGTCAGGCTGCGAGATTGTCGCAGCAGCGAGGGAAAGCGGAGAGTGGGGTTGAGCAGGGAGCAGGCACAGGTACATCGCGCCCAAGAGGCGCCCGTGACCGCAGCGCGGATTCTTACGCCAGCCAGGCGTTGGTTGGCGCGTCTCACTATGCGCCAAGTTTTCGTGCTGGCTGTGGCTGTCGCGCTCGTTGTGCCCGGTGTGCTGTTCACACTGCTCACGCTGGAATGGCGCCGTGCCGAGCTGACCAAGGACTTCAGCGACGAACAGGGCCGCATCCTGGAGACGCTGGCGCTCGGTCTCAAGCAGCCCTTGTGGGATCTGTCACTGAACGCCGGCAAGCCGCTGGTCGATACGGTCATGAAGGACGGCCGCATCGTCGCCGTGCGCGTCGACGGTACCTTCGAGCCGTTTATCGTCACAAATATGCCGGAGCGGCAGCGCGGCGCACTCAGTACGCTAGCCAGCCCGATCCGTTACGGCGACAAGGTGATCGGCACCGTCAGCGTTACCTTCGACGATGGCGACCTGCACGTGCGTCTGCGCGACCAGGCGCGCGAGTATGTGGCGATGATTGCCGTCGAGCTGGTGGTGAGTCTGTTACTGATTCTGCTGCTGCTCGATTCGCGCTTCCTGCGCCCCTTGCGCTTACTGTCCGAACAGGCACGCTCACTCACCAGCGACTCGCGCGCCAAGGCCTTCGTGTGGACACGCGGCGACGAGATCGGCGACCTGGGGCGCCAGCTTGATTGGGCCCGCGCCGAGCTGCACCGATTGTTCGACGAACTCAGCGAAAAGAACGATGCGCTGGCACTCGATATCGTCGAGCGTATGCAGGCTGAAGCCGCCCTGCGCGCCTCCGAGTCCAAATACCGCGAGCTGTTCCTGAGCAACCTCGACGGCATCTGCGTGGTCGACCTGGATGGCCGCGTGCTGGACGCCAATCCGGCCATGCTGGCGCTCCTGGATGTGTCGCGTGAGAGTTTTATCGGACAGGCG